>JAAYPD010000293.1 GCA_012520015.1 Methanomicrobiales archaeon | reverse complement strand
TACCCATCAGACATATTGAACATGGTGAATATCTATCTCCTCTGCCTCTTCGAAACTGGAACAGCTTGTCCATATCATCCTGCCTGGATATGAGACTGACCGGGTGTTAGTCCGTTTCATGAACTCAAGACCCTTAGGGTCTATCTCATCTCCATGGACGAACGTACGAAATATGATAAACCAGCCGAACATGAACTCACAGCCCGGTAACATGAATATGACCGTAGAAATTGTGAACTCCTGGTAGCGAAAGGGAACGATTTCAAACCATTCCGTATCGATATGTTCGACATCATCAAAGTGATGGACACCATCTCCCTAATCATAGTGAGGGAAAGTCGGATGGATTACATGAGTTGCACTCACGGAGACATGGAAGTGTGTGGCCGCTGTGAGTGGGATTGATGGGACATAAAAAATAAGGAGAATGGCCGTATGAAAGAACAATTATCGCATGCAACCCCTCTTATACTGACTGCCAGTATTCATGCAACCATTGCTCATAAGGGACAGGTTCGGAATGGGACCGATATTCCTTATGTTACTCATCCGTTTAAGGTTGCCAGAGTACTATCTGAAGAGACGAAATATCCTGTTTCTCCCGAACTTATCGCAGCTGCAATCCTGCATGATGTCGTTGAAGATACCAAATGTGATGTAGAGTCATTCCCTGACCAGGTCCGGAAAATTGTGTATCTCTTATCTGACCCAACCGGAAAGGATCCCGATCCTCGGAAGACCGCTATTCAACGAATTAAAAATTATCCTGATGCCATTATGGTCAAGATGGCAGATCGGTTCTGTAACCTGAATGAAAAGAATGAATACCGGGCTAAATATCATGCAAAGCCAAGTGTCAGGGAAAGCACCCGGGATTTACTTAATGTAGCGAAAGATGCCGGGCTTTATGAAACCGATCTGTATCAAAAGCTAATCGGGATCGTTGCAGAGATGGGGAATGTCATCAATGCCCGAGATGAAGTATATGCAAAACTCTCTCCAATTTTTACTCCGGACAATATGAATAACCTCACTTCCGAATAACTTTTAAATTTTCTGGATTTTAAAACAATTGGCACTGGACTGGACTTACGAGAACAAAAGGAGGCTATTTCAATATTGTTACCTCTATATTTCTTTTTGTAATCAAATATCAGCCTGTGCCGCGAGTGAACTTGACATTTAGAGTAAATTACCAGATCTGAAATCTTGTTCAAGAGATAAAATATTATTTTACGTCCACCACAACCAGTCCATACGGGTGAGCAATAACCTGAACCCAGGCAAATCCGGTATCCTGTAATAAACTCTCTAACTCATCTTTGGTATACGCTGCCTGAACTGATGTCTGAAAACCTTTTTTTATATCCGGGCCCTGACAACTACCCAGCATGAACTGGTAGATCTCCGGTGACAGATCCCTTCTGAGATCACTCACACTGAATCCACCGCCAGGTTTTAAGACCCGGTATATCTCTGAAAAGACAATATCAGGATCTTCCCATTCATGCAGGGATCCGTTTGAAAATGCAAGATCAAAAAAATTGTCTTCAAACGGCATGGAAAGGGCGTTTCCTCCCTTATAGGTGGCTCGGTCAGAAAGATCATATTCCAGACAGTTCTTTTCTGCCAGACGAATCATTGCCAGACTTATTTCCAGGCCGGTCAGGGAGGTTCCTGTGGTATGTTTCAGCCATTCAAGACCTAAGTAACCAGGCCCCGGGCCAATTTCAAGTGCATTATCTCCAGGTTTTGATCTCCGGACAAGTTCTTCAACCGGAAGGTGCCCGTCATCCCGAAGCCCTCTTTGCATATGGTCATATTGCTCTACCGTAATTTCATCCTGAATTCCGTCAGATGTTTCTTGTATTCTGGGTTTTACTGTCATGTGTTCCTCTTTTATGTTTGTTCCACGGGGATGTGCATATCGTGCGTCAACCGCTTCTTCAAGCCTGAGCAGTCTGCCGTTTCGCCGTTGTATGAGTGGGACACGATTCTGACTTCCCGTTTCCCGGAATGTTCTCATTGACGAGGTAAAACTGGCAGTATCATGCACACCTGAAAATCGTGTACAGAGGTAAGCAAACTGTTTCTGCTCATCTGGTGTCAGTCTGGAAAGACCGGATTCGAGAAATCCATAGATCTTTTCTTCAGTGGAAATTACCCATTCCTCACCTTTTTCAGTAGGAATTACCAGAATACTTCGCCTGTTTTCAGCATCAGGAACCCTTTTGACATATCCCTCCCGCTCAAGATAATTGACCAGGTCTGTTGCAGAGCTTGGTGAAATTTCGAGCATACCGGCAATGTCTCCCATACAAATCCTGGAAAAGTATGATGAGTAGAGTATCTCAATGGCACCCGGGCTGAGAGGGTTTTTTCTCCCCTTGTTTGTTCCAAATATCATACTCACTACCGTTGAAATAAATCCCAGGGAGAGTCGTAATCTTGATGTCGGATCCATCAGCATATAATTAGGATATCCGTAATGATATAAATATTACGGATGGCCGTAATGATTTACAGAAATCACATGATGACGTTCTCATTCCTGCCTGAAAAAAATCATGAAAACATTGGAATATTACAAGATCCATATGATACCATTCAGGAGCGTCATATGTGTGAGTTTACCGTATATGTAAAGAACGCAGATTCTGAAGAGCAGGAGAAGATAACCCGGAATATCGTAGGTGCGATAAAAAAAGACACATCAGTAACCCTTGTGGATGTGATGGGTAATTCTCAGGTCGTTGAGAACGTATACATCGAATCGGTTAGCACGATGAAACAAGAGTTAATTCTCAGGAAAATAAGTTAACCATCCGGTGGTTTTGGGTGTTATCTTTTCTTATGCCTGAAAAAATTTTACGGGACCGTCAACAGCCATTTCCATATGGGAACAACTGATATTCCAATATCAGAGATATCAAATAACTCTTCGTCTTCAAAAGTCAGGATAAGTCCCTTTTTCACATTGAATCTTTTCATCGCTTCTACAAGTCCTTTTACCTCCCTGTCATGAGTCTTTTGATCATTGAGAGAATAGGATACCTGGATTGCTTCTTCTACCACCTGGTTTCTTTTCACCAGAAAATCACATCCTCCAGAGCCAGAGTAATAGTATATCTCCTGGTACCTTCGGAGCAACTCCAGGAATATGAGATTTTCAATTCTTTGACCCAGATCTTCGGTCAGATGAAATCCAGCCGACTGAATGAAACTAAGATCTCCTGCATAGATTTTATGTGATGCCCTGCTGGTTTCTTTGAGCGAATAATGAAGAGGCGCTATCCGGAAGAGGAGAAATGCCTGCTCAAGAT
>JAAYPD010000292.1 GCA_012520015.1 Methanomicrobiales archaeon | reverse complement strand
TCAGAAATAAAAAGGAAGGATGTCTGGAGTATTCCGCTCACGATGCTTCGGGAGGTCATCATCAACGCTCTTGTCCATGCAGATTATTCACAGATAGGAGCACCGATACGGTTGTCATTCTTTGATGACCGGATTGAGGTGAAAAACCCCGGTATTCTCCTCCCTGGTATGACGATTGAGGATGTGAAATCAGGGGTGTCAAAGATCCGGAACCGGGTGATTGCCCGGGTGTTTCGGGAGTTAGATCTGATTGAACAGTGGGGGAGCGGGTTTCGCCGGATACTTCAAGAGGCTGCAGAGTTGGGGCTTACCGAACCGGTTATCGAAGAGATCGGGATGCGGGTCCGGGTGACGGTTTTTCTCTCTGAAGAACTGGTGATTCATACCGAGGGACTAAGTAGGGACCAAGTCGGGACCAAGTCGGGACTCAGTCCTTCCGGCAGGAATCAGGTTGATCTGAATGATGAGCAGCGAATGGTCTTGCAGAAATGCATTCAGGAGTCCGGAATTACAGACCTGATGGCGGTGGTACAGAGAACCAACCGGAGTACGTTCAGAGAAGCGGTGATCAATCCGCTGCTGGATAAGGGGCTTTTGGAGATGACGATACCAGATAAACCAAACAGCAGTAAGCAGAAGTACCGGATTACCCCGAAAGGAAAGGATCTTCTGGCAATTTAGTGAATGTAAAGGAAAAGTGTATGAATATTATTCCTTCTCATGAATTTGTCACCCACTGGGTAGCGAATTCAATGTCTCATCAGGATTCCGGACAGATGGACAGGTATGTCTGGATGTCTGATAGTCTGACCTTCGATCATATCCTTTTTACTGAAAATAACTATGCAGATCGAAGATATTCGATACTACATGAACAAAAACAGATCTTTGCATCGGGGGATATACTGTATCTTCAACCTGAAAAACTGGGGCTGAATATCCTCATGGAGCGAAGGCTGATAGAAGAGGGAATATCATGAGAAATGACAGGATCAGGTCAGGGTTTGGATGTGTGTAAGAGGAAAAGATATGGTAGATACGAAGAGTAATAATCCGGTTCCGAATTTTTATCGGGCATCGGCAGAGGATTTTAAGAAGATTCCTGGGAGTCCGATTGCATATTGGGTTACCGATGACTTAAAAAGGGTATTTGATAATTATATACCGCTGAGTACGATAATTGATACTGCTCAAGGGATGAAAACTCTTGATAATAATAGATTTATAAGAGAGTGGTATGAAATATCGACCAATAAATTCTCAATTTTTCATGAGAAAAAATATTCATCTCATAGTGGAGGATTAAAATGGTTTCCTATCAATCATGGAGGAGATTTTAAAAAATGGTATGGCAATAATGAATCTGTAATTAATTGGGAAAATGATGGATTAGAAATTAAATTGCTCGCAAAACAAAAATATAATAGCATTACAAGAACTGTAACTGGAATTGGCAATTATTTTAACCCGGGGATTACATGGACAGCGATATCATCCTCAAATTTTGGAGTCCGTAGATTTTTTGAGGGGTTTTTGTTTACTAATGCTGGAATGTGCGGATTTGGTGAGAATTTAAATTTAAATTTTGCTTGTTGTTTATTGAATTCTAAAGTTTCAGGTAAAATAATTAAATTTTTATCTCCAACTCTCAATTTTGGTCCTAATCAAATTCAAACAGTTCCGATAATCGATAATCCGAAATTAAGAGAAAATATTAATTCAATGTTTTTTAATGTTATTAATTTATCAAAAACCGATTGGGACTCCTATGAAACCTCATGGGACTTCACCACCCTCCCCCTCCTCTCCCCCGAATACCTCTCTCCGACCATCGAAGCCTCCTACCAGAAACTCCTGACCCACTGGCAGGAGATGACCACCGAGATGAAAGAACTCGAAGAGGAGAACAATAAAATATTTATCGAAGCCTATGGCCTGCAGGACGAACTCACCCCTGACGTCCCTCTCTCCGAGATAACCCTCACCTGCAACCCCCATTACCGATATGACGCCAGCAAACCGGAGGAGGAACTCGAAGCCCTCCTCCGAACCGATACCATCAAAGAACTCATCTCCTATGCCGTCGGGTGCATGTTCGGGCGGTACTCACTGGACAAACCAGGCCTTATCCTCGCAAACCAGGGAGAGACCGTCGAGGATTACCTGAAACAGGTACCACACCCCACATTCAGACCTGACGATGACAACATCATCCCGGTCCTTGATGACGAATACTTCCCTGATGACATCGTAGGCAGATTCAAAAACTTCCTTAAGATCGTATTTGGAGAGAAGACCCTCTCCCAGAACCTTGATTACATCGCCCAGGCATTGACCGGAAAGAGCACACCCTCACCAGAGAAGGTCATCAGGGACTACTTCCTCAAGGACTTCTTTAAAGATCACGTCCAGCGATACAAGAAAAGACCCATTTACTGGATGTTCTCATCCGGAAAGCAACAGGGATTCAATGCCCTCATCTACATGCACCGGTACAATAAGACGACGCTCGCAAAGATGAGGACCGATTACCTCCTTGAACTCGAAGCAAAACTGGATGCAGAACTCACCGCTTTGAGTGAGGACCCGGTGAAGAACAAAGCACGGATATCCAAGATCAAGAAGCAGATCGATGAGATGAAAACGTGGGATGAACTCCTCAACAACAAGGCACTTGCACTCATCGAGATAGACCTTGATGACGGCGTTGTTGTCAATTATGCAAAGTTTAAGGGACTGGTCCGGGCGATATGAACTCCCAGGAATCAGGAGAGAAAGACCGGGGAGAGGGAAATTATGGCTATTCTGAGTATTGAGAAGACAACCGCTGCAATCCTGGAGAAATTTAAACCCCTCTCTGAATTTGAGACCAGAAAGATCGTCTTCTGGTACGACGGGGAACAGACCGCCGGGGAAGAGGACCTGACCCATATCAGAGAAAAACTCGCTGAACAGGGTATTCGGATGCATATCCTGAACGGGAATTATTTTGCCACCAAAAAACTCCTTGAACATGACGACACCGCATCGTCCTACCTTATTTACTCAGCACAGCCTGAACCAGACTATGAGAAGAACTGGCTTTTGGACAGCCAGCTCTACTCCGAACGGTTCGAAAACAGCCGGATATCAGATATCAAGGCAGAGATAGGGATCGAAGGATATGACCTTGATCCCTTTCTTGGAGCCAACCTGAAATTCTTCTCGAATAAGAAACGTGCCCTTGGCTTTAAGAAGTTCTATGAACCAGCCTGGAGAGAAGAGGACTGCATCAGGGGAATACTCGCCGTTCTCTCGAATGCATCCGCCCCGGACGTCCGTGAGATAATAAAGTCGGTCCTGATGGGTTCCCTTCATGAAGAAGAAAATACCCTCTGGGACCAGGTAGTAAAGTTTGACCTCACCGAACGGTTCTGGGAGATAGTGCGGAAACAATTCGGGTATTACCAGGAGAGCCCGACCCTGAAAAAATTATTCCTAAGTCTTCTCATCACCCACATCGACCGGAATGCCACCCTCCCGCTCGGCCACCTGGAACAGTTCGTCAATGCAAAACGACAAGGAAATGAATGTGAGTTATTCATCTCCGGATGGATGCATCACGCCCGGGATTCAGCCCGATTTGACAGCTACTGCACCGACCTCCTGACGGAACAGGATAAAAAACTCGAGAAAGAACTGACCTCCATCGTGAATAATGAACGAATAGAAGGCTATCTGAATCCCGAAGCACCTGACATCTTTGACAAGAGCATCATCAGAAAGATAGTATCAACCCTCTCCGATGGCGGGCAGGACTATGACAAGTACCTCTCCTGGATCGAAGCACGAAAGACAAAACACTACTTCCATGAGTTTGAGGACATTTACGCTGCCCTGGTATCTGCAATAAACCTCATCCGGCTAGCAGAGCAGTGCGAAGAAGAGAAGATCCTCGCAGCTACCCCTCATGAACTCTTCCGGACCTATACTGACCGGTATTATCTCCTTGACTATCAGTACCGGAAATTCTACACCTCTTATGACAAAACCAGCGATAAAGACATCTTAAAAACCCATATCCGGGAGATTGTCGAGCGGCAGTACCTCCATATCACCCAGAAGATCCAGATGAAATGGAGTGACCTTATCACGGCACAAGACCGGACCAGCTGGGGAATTGAACTCATAGAGCCCCAGGAACAGTTCTATACCGCCCATGTAAATAAGATCATCTCCAGAAATGACCGTGATAAAGTGGCGGTCATCATCTCCGATGCCATGCGGTACGAGGTAGCCGTTGAACTAAAAGAAAACCTCAATAAGAACACAAACGGCACCATTGAACTCACTTCTATGGCCGGATGTCTCCCTTCATATACCAAACTTGGGATGGCGGCACTCCTTCCTCATACCATACTTGAATTTCAAAAAGAACACATCCTCGTTGACGGAATGAACGCTGATGGCATTGAAAACCGGGAGAAAATTCTCACCAGGACCAAAGAGGAGTCGATTGCACTCCGGTTCAAAGAGCTCCGTGAGCTCAGAAGAGATCAAGCCAGGGAAAAAATCAGGGGAAAGCGGGTGATATATATCTACCACAATAAGATAGATGATACCGGAGATAACCAGCAATCCGAAGATGAAGTGTTCAAAGCCGCTGATGAAACAATCCAGGAGATTGAAGACATGGTAAACCGCCTGGTCAATTCCCTGAACATCAGTAACATCATCATCACGGCAGATCACGGATTTCTCTATACCCGTAATGCCCTTGAAGATATCGATGTCATTGATGTAGCCGGATTTGACAAAGATCAATTCATCTCCTCAAACAAGCGGTTCATCATCAGCAGTGAAAAGACCAACCTCATGAACACCCATCGCTTTCTCATGGATTATATCTCAGATGAACAAAAAACGCTCTATATCTACACACCCTATGCAGATCTCAGGTTTAAAATGGCCGGAGGCGGACGAAATTTCGTCCATGGCGGATTGTCCTTACAAGAGATAGCAATCCCGGTGCTCCTCTATAACCACAACAAATCCCTGTCAGACCTTGATAAAAAGGGTATTGAATATGGAAAGGTTGGCATCACCCTCATCGGACAGAGCAGGAAGATAACGAACAACCCATTCAAAATTACCCTGTTCCAGACCGAAAACGTAACCGAGAAACGAGGACACCTCAAATGCAGGATTGCCCTCTATGATAACTCCGGTGCCAGAGTCAGCGATGAAAAGGTCATTCTGGCCGACAGAACCACAGATGATCCAAACCAGAGAAAAATAAATATCACCCTGACCATGGACAGCAAAATTAAAAATGGTATATACATCCTGAAAGCCATAGATGAAGATGTGAAAGCAACATTCCGCGATGTCCTCGAGATACCCGTTGAAGTTGATATTTTGATACCCGATGATTTTTAAACGTGATGTGACATGACTGACCTGACACCCGAACCACTACCGGAACAGAGCAATGATCCTGATACAGATAGGAAGCTTAACACCTGGTTTCCCGGCAGGGTGGTCAGAAAAGACCTCACCATAAAACTCAAAGGGTCCAATAATGTCCCGGTCTATGTCCTTGAATACCTGCTTGGATCCTATTGTGCCACCGATGATGAATCACTCATAGAAGAAGGAGTCACAAAAGTAAAACGGATTCTGGCAGACAATTACGTCCGGCCTGATGAAGCTGAACTTATCAAATCCAGAATCAGGGAGACCGGGTATTACACCGTCATTGATAAAATAACCGTCCGGCTGAATGAAAAGAGGGATGTATATGAAGCAGAATTCTCATCCCTTGGAATCAAGGAGATAGAGATTGAACCGGAAACAATCAGAAGATATGAGAAATTGCTCGGGGGTGGGATCTGGTGCATCGTAAAGATGGAATATATGTCCGAAGGATCGCGATCACCCTTTGTCATCGCAAGTCTCAAACCGATTCAGATCCCGAACATGGATATAAATGAACTCATCGACCGGAGGAAATACTTCACCAAAGATGAGTGGATCGATATACTACTCCGGACCGTCGGGATGGAACCGGACACCCTTGATTATACGGTAAAATGGCACCTGCTCCTGAGGCTT
>JAAYPD010000025.1 GCA_012520015.1 Methanomicrobiales archaeon | reverse complement strand
TTCCTTTCCTGATAATAACCTCCTCTTATCTTTGCAGGCCCTTATCATAACCGACCAGGTATGTCCATTTATCTTCAAGGGACTTCATGGCATCTTTTGCCCTGACCGGGCCTGTTCCCGGAGAACCTATTGCATTCCAGCCCGGTTCAACAGTTTTTTTCCCTCCACTTACAGGATCAAGCCATAATATTATTTCTTCCTGTTTTCTTGAATATATCCAGTAACCTGTTATTGGGTGCAAAACAGAATCCCGGTTTAATCTCCTCCACCCTGTCGCCTGATTTGAGAATTCAAACAATGAATGTCCGTCTGTCTGGACAGAAGCAAAAATTGCAGCCGTGTCACTTCCCTGTGACAGGGACTTTGGAGGGGTAAAAAAGTTCCATCCCGGCTTCAGCGTGAGAATATATCTGTTCCCTGTCCCGGTAGCCGTAATATATGATAATTTTTCTTTAGTATCACTGCCTTTCTGGCCGGTTACGGTCAGCTTGACGTCAAAAGAACCAGTATTTTGATATTCATGCAATGGATTCCTCTCACCTGATGTTGTTCCATCACCAAAATCCCACTGCCAGCTGTCAATTTTTCCAAGAGATTTGTCCCTGAACTGGACCGTCAGGGGAATATTTCCAGTCCTTGGTTCAGCGTCAAAATCTGCCCGTGGGGGAACTTCGTCTGGGATGGCAAGAGGGAGTTCATCGACATTTTCTCCTCCAATCCGGTACACCTCATCACAAAACCCGTCCCCGTCATTGTCGGGATGTGTCTGTGAAAAACCTGTTCCATCAGGAGCGGCCCAGAAGTTTCCTCCAATGTATGGGCCAATAACGATATTTAGCCCTGGACTTTTGGGAACATTCCAGATTGCCTTCGTGTCTGCATTAAGGACGACATTTATGGTGTTATTAAAGAAGTTATCATAAAGCGTGACTCCTGACCCGGTTATGGATACTCCTCCCTTATTGTTCTCTGCAACTGCATTTCCTTTTACCACGGAGTTATAAGCAGAGACGAGCCGGATAGCAGGTGACTCCCTGGTCCAGACGATGGTATTATTTGATATGTCAAGGTAAGAGCTGGACTCTCCATATATCGCATTGCTTGTGGAGTTCCAGATGATATTATCATCAAAAACAGAACCGGTAACACTCTCAAACCTGACTCCTGCATAATTTTCAAAGATCCAGTTTTTCCTGATAACCGCTTTATTTCCCCTGACAGCCACGGCAGGTCTTATAGCGGTCTCTGACCCGGCCCCGGTAAGGGAGAAGTTCTCAACCGTTACACCAGCAGCGGTGACACTGACTGGCGTTCCGGTATACTGGGCATCGATGATAGGTTTTTGATCTTCGGGATTACTTTCTCCAATAAGGTGGACCGGCCGGTTTATGGTAAGCTTTTCCGGGTAGTACCCATACCTGACAAGAATTGTTGAACCGGGGGGGGCAGAATTTATCGCCTCCTGGATAAGCGAATGATCATCAGGAACAATTATCCTTACAGGTTCTGATACGGTGATATAATTCTTTTTTACCATCACTGACTCCCCTGCAGGAGTGTCACTGGTAAGTGTGACCGAATAAACTCCGTTTAAACTGTACGTATGCACAGGGTTCTGTTCTGTCGATGTCGAACCATCACCAAACTGCCATAACCAGCGTTCGGGGTTCCCGGTAGAGATATCGTGGAATGATACAGTAAGGGGGGCACTGCCACTGACCGGCTCTGCGTAAAAGTCCGCTTTTGGTCCGGATACAAGCCTGTAACCTGCACGAATGCACACATTAGCCTGTGGATCCCAGTTTGTCAGGTCTGACCATTTTCCTGTGGAGGTTTTTACATAACTCTGCCCTGGTTTTGCGGTGGCCTTACTGCTATAACCTGGAACCGGGTACTCAACAGGGATGGGAAAACCATAATCAGGCGTGTAAAAGTCCACCGTTATGGTAAATTTATCTCCCTTTTTAACCTTGACCGGGATATCAAACATGAGCGAGTGATAGCCCGGTACCTGGTAAGTCTCTTCTTTGGATGCTACTGGTGGAAGGTTTCCCACCGGACTCTCAACAGGGTTCAGGTAGACAGAGGCAGTCACACTGGTGCCCACCTGCGGTATGTAAAACCCTGCACTTGCAACCTCGATGTCTTCTTCTGCCGTGAAGACATTTGCCGCCGAGGCGTCAGAGAAACCAAATCCAAAACTGTTCACCCAGCCAAGAGTGTCATAGCCATAACTGCCATCTGTTCTGTCAGGTGCTGCGGAGAAAGCGGAAATGCGTTTGGCAATAAGGGAATCGTAGTATGAGACATAAAAAAACCCTTTGTCTCCAAAGTCTGTTCCCCAGCTGTTGGCACAGATAAATGCCCCGTCACCTGCAGGCTGGTTTTTGAATTTAGAAGCAGGGTAAGTATCATCCCATCCTACTATCGATATGGCATGGTTAGGAGTTTTGCCGTCTGAGCAGTAGTACGCATTTGTATTTGGGTTGAAGTTATCTTCATTATAGAATAGGGTTGAATAAAGGCATCCAAGATTTACAAGAGCCCATTTGACATTTTCATTATCAGTTGGGCCAATGCGTCCTGGTATAATCGGAACATCACTGACCCTTGCCTCAACAGGCAGGTTTTCCGGGGATACAAACGAATATGGGTTGTATGGATCGAGTTTTTCAGGGACAGGACCAGAGCCCCGGAGAAAATATGCCGCAGCCATCAGATCATTTCCGCCGTCGGCAAAGTCAAACCCTTCAGGGGAATATACTGATACCCGGTTTTTAAGGTTGTTCTCTGAGAGATCTTTTTCAGATTCCGGAAGAAGGGAAGACTCCAGCGATTTCATCGATGCAAAATCCCAGCAGCTTCCGCTCTGACCCTGGTCCCTTATCCCGGGCACTCTTTTTGAATCACGGAGATCAAACTTCGAGGGATAATAAGAAAGAATCGAGAGGCTTTTTACTTTTTTCCCTATAAGATGTGAAAGATTAACAGGACTTTCACGTAAAGGCCCGCTTCCACAACAGTATTTACTGTCTGAAGAGATCCCTTCCGTCAGGGTTAATTGTTGCCATTCCTGGGAAAAGGGTGCAAATTCTCCTTTACCAGCCTTATGTTCCTCTGCAAGACATAAATTCCCTGCTATTATTGTTATAAGGATAATCAGAAGAATGCAGATATCCTTCCTATGCCACATCCACCTCACCTTATGGTATATTATTCAACCTGGCATAAGAGATCTTTCATAAAAAAGAAGGGATAATTCTAATTCTGCTTAGTGCCTGTTGTTGGCGACGCCGGTGATGGTGATGATTCCGGTGTTTTTACCAGCATGAATAGAATTACGGAAACCGCTATTATGATTGGGAATGTTCCAAGGGTTGTGTATAATCCGGCCATGTCTGCAACAGCTCCTGATATTGACACGCCTAATGCACCAGCACCCATAGCAATTCCAAGGAATAATCCTGATACAAACCCAATCTGGGAAGGAATCATCTCATGTGACATGGCAATTGTTACTGAGAATGATGACCAGAGGAGGAAACCAAAGACTATCATAGAGATGATAAGCAATATCTCATGGGTCAGGAGAATTGCAATGAAGGCAGGAATTGATGCAAATGTGGTCAGGACAATCACTTTTTTCCTTCCTATCCTGTCTGAGAGGCTTCCACCTGCTACCTGGCCGGCGACACCTGCGACCAGCATCACACTGACCAGGGTAGTTGCTTCCAGCAGGGAATAACCTTCAAGCACCAGGTATGTGGGTAAAAAGGTCATTGCTCCAAAGGAGACCCAGGACCTCAGGGTTGAACCTGAAAACAGCAGTATAACAGGCCCCCAGTTCTCTTTTTCTCCGGACACTTTCTCCTGCTTTATATTACAGCAGTCAGCAAATGGATGCAGATGCAGATATAATGCAGTTGCGATTGCAGGGATTATTAGCCAGATAACCTGGGGGACTCCCCCGGTAGTAAGAATTATTCCTGCTATGATCGGTCCAAGTGCCATGCCCATATTGCCACCAACTACAAAAAATGACGTCAGTTTTCCACGTGAACCGCCGGTCGCAAGAATACTTACCTGACAGAGGGCACCTGGATGAAAACTTGCATGACCTGTACCTGAAAGGGTGACACAAAGAAGCATCATCAGGTAATGATTTGGGATAAGTCCAAGAACTGAAATTCCTACACCTGATAAAAGTATAGAAATGCCAACACCGACTTTCATCCCCTTGTTATCTGCCAGGTATCCAAATACGGGCTGCAACAGAGATGAGGTTATGCTATGAACAACAGGTAACAGGGCCGCTTCAAAGTAACCGTACCCGTACATTGTGATTAGCACCGGCTGAAGTGCCATCAGGACCGGTGCATAAATATCATGGATGAGATGGGCAATAGTAAGTTCCCCTATTTTTCGTAAGACGTTCACGACCTTGGTCTCCTAAATAATCTCTAAATTTCTGCTTAAAAAAATCAGGGATGTTTCTCCCATCTTAAAAGGTTCATTACCTGGGCCAGGGTTTTGCCTTGCCTGAGTTCTTCCCTGACCCGTAATTCAGTATTATAAACTTGTTTTGCACGTCTTGCAATCTCGTATGCACGGTTTTTTGGTATGACAACCACACCACTGTCATCGGCGATGATCCAGTCACCGGAAGAGACGGTCTGCCCTCCGCATTGGATCTCTGTTCCAATCTCGCCAAATCCTTTGGGTTCTCCTGC
This sequence comes from Methanomicrobiales archaeon, assembly GCA_012520015.1. Taxonomy (GTDB): domain Archaea; phylum Halobacteriota; class Methanomicrobia; order Methanomicrobiales; family Methanospirillaceae; genus Methanospirillum. The sequence continues at coordinate 145 of JAAYPD010000025.1, read as the reverse complement.
ATTTGGAACCATGGCCCTTGCCCAGAGAGGGTATTGCAGCTTTTTTATCCCGTCTACATCCCTGACCGCCCCGTCGATTATGACGCCATTTATTCCACGGTTCAGACAGGAGATGGTTGCAAGTTCTCCCCACGGGGCCACATTT
>JAAYPD010000291.1 GCA_012520015.1 Methanomicrobiales archaeon | reverse complement strand
TAATATGGCTGATGGCATGTCGGTAATGTTTCGGTGATTATATGAATCTTCAAAATCCAATATCCCGCCTTCAGTCAAAAGGTCATACAAATCACCAACCAGGGCAGGATCAACATACCCGGTCTGGTTCCCTGTAACCTCCACAAACATCTCACCCACCCATGAAACTGTTCCATTACCAGAGAGGGAGACCGAATATACAGGACATGTTCCATAACACATGCCTCGTTCAAGCTTTATCTCTATATCACGGGCTTTGTCATCTGCCTGGACTGCCAGTGAGGAAGAGAGAGATGAACAGATCAGGAGAGAGACAAGGACTATTACAACAATTTTTTTCATAATGATGATTGGTCACTTATGGTAAAATATGGGCAGGGTTTATCCATTAAATGCTGAAGGGGGCAGGTAGGCCGATGGGGGGACTGCATTTTCCCGGATGTTTTGCCCGGTTATCAATGAGAGCAGCCGGTTTATCTCCTCAAGCTCATCCGGGTGAGATACTCCTGCCTTCCCGTACTGGACAATTGCAGTCTCAAGTGCCACTTTTGCCTCGTTAAACCGGTTTAGGTGGTATAAAATCCTCCCCTTTCCTGCATAGGATGCCCAGCTGGACCCCGGACCTTTGGCATGGGAGATTGCATTGGAATATGCATCCAAAGCTGAAAGGTACCGCTTCTGGCTCTCAAGGGACAGCCCAGTTCCGTACCAGGCATCTGACGACGAGGGCTTAAGCTCAATGGCTTTTTTAAAGGCATTATATGCTGCACGGTAGTTGCCCCCGTCAAGGGCTGCAAAACCTTCAGCCACATGATCTTCAAAACTTTTTGGCACTTCTGTCGGGATTGGAGTATATCCATAATCCAGGACAGTACTCATCAGGTTTTGATCTATCTGTGCCAGTAACCAGTTTGGTGCAGAGAAGAGACTGCCATGGGACCAGCCATCGTCACCGCCGGTCATACCAGAAGGAAAAAACCCTCCACCACTACCAGAGTTAAAAACCGGTGCGGCGGTGGTGCAGGATATGAAACTGGAGAACACTAATAAGGACAGGACCATTACAGAAGTCAGACCTTTAGATATCATACACAATTGATCTCATACGGGCAATAAATACATTCTCATGAAAAAAGATTTAACTTAAAAGTTCATCCTGCTTTTTCAAGTGCCTCTTGTGCACCATCATAATCGCCCATCATCTCAAGAACCTTTGCAAGACCTCTGTACATCGATGCCAGCTCATCAGGCAGTTCCTCTCCTGACTGTTCGTACTGGCTGATGGCAAGTGTAAAAGCCTCTTTTGCATTCTCAAGCTGGTTCAGGGCAAGACAGGATCTACCTTTCCCTGCATTAGGGCCCCAGCTGTCTTTAGGTTTCCTGGAGAACGAGACTGCCTTTGAATATGCATCGATAGCGGAGAGGTATCTTTTCTGATTCTCAAGGGCAATTCCCCGCCCATACCATGCTTCAGTCGATGCCTCGTTAATCGCCAGCGCTTTTTCAAAGGATTTCAGGGCATCCTTGTTATTCCCTCCTTCAAGGTAGGCCCATCCCTCTTTTATATGATCCATTGCAGTCGGTGGCTTTGGTGTTGGTTCCTGCAATTTTATCCCGAAATAATCCATCTGGCTCATTTCCCTGGATTCATCATCAAACTGTTCAAGCAGCCAGTTTGGTGCAGAGAAGAGACTGCCATGGGACCACCCGTCATCAGCTGCCAGCACCCCTGCGGGAACCAGTAGTCCGGCAAGGATGATAGAAGTAAACAAAAACCTGTAGTTCATTCTTCAATTATTATGAGAAAAGAGAATAAAAATATGTCAGGTGGTTAAATTATATACCTCACGACTGTTCATGGTTCCCGTTCTTTTTCTCTTCCTCGTACCGTCTCATCTCTGCCTCCCTGAGATCCTTTCGTTTAATCTTCCCAGATATGGTCTTTGGAAGTTCGTTTACAAATTCTATCTTTCTTGGGTACTTGTACGGAGCAGTTACGGACTTGACATACTCCTGTATATCCCTTGCCATTTTGTCAGACGGCTCATACCCTGACTTCAGGACGATAAAAGCCTTTACAACAAAACCCCTGATGATGTCTGGTGAACCAATTACCGCAGCCTCCTGGACAGCCTGGTGCTCAAGGATAGCACTTTCAACTTCAAATGGTCCGATCCTGTATCCTGATGCCTTTATTACATCATCGTCCCGGCCAACAAACCAGAAATACCCGTCCTCATCTTTTATAGCACGATCCCCGGTGTAGTAAAACCCGCCCCATGTCGAGTTCGCATTCGCCTCATCATTACCCCAGTACTCCATGAAGAAACCGACAGGGCGTGGATCTATCCTGATTGCAATGGAACCTTCCTCCCCTGGCTTTACCTGCTTTCCATCCTCGTCATGAAGCTCGATATGCCAGCCTGGTGTCGGTTTACCCATAGAGCCATACCTTGGTTCTATACTGGGGAAAGTACCGATGCAAAGTACAGTCTCGGTCTGCCCATATCCCTCGTATATCTCAAGACCGGTAGCATCCTTCCAGGCTTTGATAACCTCCGGGTTTATGAGCTCTCCGGCACTCACGCAATGCCGAAGCTCTGAGAAGTCATATTTTCGCAGGTCAGCCATTATCAGCATACGGTAAATGGTTGGTGGTGCACAAAAGGTGGTTATACCATACTTCTCGATGATCGGAAGAAGCTCTGTTGCATTGAACTTGTTTCGGTAATCGTAGACAAAAACCGCGGCACCTTCCACCCACTGACCCAATAATTTCCCCCATGCGGATTTTGCCCAGCCTGTATCAGAAACGGTGAAGTGCAGGTCATTACTTCTCACATCATGCCAGAACCGGGCAGTTACGATATGACCAAGCGGATAATCATGGGAATGCATGACCATCTTTGGCTCACCAGTCGTCCCTGATGAGAAGAAGATGACCATCGGATCTGATGACCTGGTCTTTCTCATCCCTTTCAGGTTGATTATCCTTGATGAGACCGGTGCAGGATAGATCAGTTCACGCGGGTATGAAAGCCAGCCATCGCGTGTACCATCAACCACCATCTTTGTCTGAAGCGACGGGCAGATGTCGGCAATTTCGTCCACTTTGTGGGCATTTTCCACGTCAGTGATGACCATCTTTGCTTCTGATACATTAATCCTGTATTCAAGATCCTTGGGAGTCAGCATGGTGGGCGCAGGGATGTACACTACCCCCATCTTGATAAGGGCAACAATCATGAACCACCATTCAGGAACCCGGTGAAGCATGATAAGGACACGATCACCCTTGCCAATCTTGTACTTGATCATCATATTGACGATCTCGTTGGACCTCTTTGAGATGTCCCGGAAAGTAAAGAACTTCTCATCCCCCTGCTGGTTGGTCCAGACCATGGCTATCTTGTTCCTGTCCTTCCTTGCCCATGCATCAACCACGTCAAACCCGAAGTTGAAATATTCCGGCACCTCTATCTTGAAATTACGATAAG
>JAAYPD010000290.1 GCA_012520015.1 Methanomicrobiales archaeon | reverse complement strand
CTATTGTCACCGCTTCATGAAAACCCCGCCTGGAAAAAGCCGGCCCGTCGATTAAAATACAGTGGATAGCATCAGGACCTGCATATTCCAGGGCAAGGGCGGCAAGAAGAGCACTATCTACCCCTCCTGAATAAGCAATAAGCAGGGGGGCCTTTTCCTGCAGAATCGAACTCAGCTTCTGAATATTTTTCTGCATGACACCCGTGATATCCGGTCTGGCAAATCTCATGAGAGTATGGGTGGGTTATTCCAGGGCATTCGTGCTGATTGCACTATATCGAACTGATCGCACAATAATCATAAACGAAAAAACTGCATAATTGCAGATGGTTTTATACACTGTTTTGTATGTACTATAATTCCTTTTCATGTTAATTATTATGGGATGGAAGATCCAGTACCTGCAAGGCCGGATATCACGTCCGACAAGATACTTACAAAGCCACCATTCTATCTTCCCGAATTTGAAGCATCCTACCGGTACATCATCGATATATATGAAGTTCCTCCACGTGACATTGCCATATTTATCCCATGTGCGGTGCGAAAACCCTACAGCACAAGTCCCAGTCACCGGATAATGCGTAAGATAATAGATGATGTGCTTGAACCTGACTCATATCATATCGTAATTTTCGGGACATGTGGTATACTCCCGGCAGAACTTGAGACCATGTATCCTTATGCCCATTACCAGTACATGCTTGGAAAGGTGAAGGATCCAACCATTCAGGAGGATTTTCTCAGGATTGAGACCGAAAGGGTTGCAGGATACCTGGATAAGACCAGAAATACCTACAAAAGAAGGATTGCATACTGTATCGGTCCTTTTCGCAGGGCTTTGATACAGGGTTCAGAGATTTCAGGTGTTTCCATTGATCAGATATTGCCAGGAATGGATGTGATTAATAAAATTATGGAATTAGACTGCCCGTTCCAGGAAGGGAGCCTTAACATGGAGGAATACCTGGAAGAGTTCTATAAGGGTCTGGTTTTAATAAAAAAGTCATTGGCAGATATATAGTGTCTTTTTTATATTTTTATCCAGGGCATACAATTGATCATATTTACATCGATCCATCAATAGCGTTCTAATATATGATTCAACAGATGAACACTATGGCCATAAAATCATTCAGTATATAAACTTCCAGGTAAAAAATGGAGATAAAAAGACAAATTCAGGCTTAAAAGTCCTAAAAATGCGCCATATTCATTTGTTTTATTAAAAAAGAATTATTCCTCAAGGGTTGAGATATCACCAGGGTCAACCCCCAGTTCTTTTGCCTTAAGGACACGCCTCATTATCTTACCGCTTCTTGTTTTGGGAAGTTTATCCATGAATTCAATGGCTGATGGCATGGCGATCGGGCCTATAGTCATCCTGACATGGTAAGTCAGTTCAGAGACAAGCTTCTGGCTTGGAACAAATCCCTGCCGGAGGGTTACAAATGCCTTGACTGCCTGTCCCTTCAGGTCATCCGGAATACCGATAACAGCAGCCTCGGCAACCGCTTTATGCGCAACAAGGGCAGATTCCACCTCCGCCGTTCCAAGATTATGTCCTGCAACGATTAATATGTCATCAGACCTTCCGATGACCATTATATACCCTTCCTCATCTTTAACTGCAAGATCCCCTACCGTATACCAGTCTCTTATCTGGTTCCAGTAATGATTGTACCGTGGAGGGTTATTGTAAACGGTTCTCATCATGGCTGGCCATGGCTCCTTGATCACAAGAAGCCCCCCCTGGCCTGGAGGAACAGGGTTTCCTTCCTTATCCACAACATCCGCCACAACGCCGGGGATAGGAACACCAGCAAACCCTGGTTTCATGGGTTGTCCAAGCGGGGTAGTTATCATGTGCATTCCTGTTTCGGTCTGCCACCAGGTATCAAGGATTGGGCACTTGTTCCTTCCGATAACCCTGTAATACCATTCGAATGCCTCAGGATTGAGTGGCTCTCCAACCGAACCGATTATCCGAAGAGAGCTGAGGTCATACTTGTCAGGCCATTGTTCTCCGACTTTCATGAACATCCGGATGGCTGTTGGGGCAGTGTAAAAGATCGTTACACCAAACTCCTCAATAAGGCTCCACCAGATGCCAGGATCAGGATAATCGGGTGTGGTCTCCGTGATCAGCACAGTTGCTCCAACCGACAAAGGACCATAGACGATATAGCTGTGGCCTGTGATCCAACCTGGATCTGCAGTACACCAGTGAACATCATTCTCTTTTATATCAAAGATGTACTTGCTTGTATAATGTGCCCCGACGATATATCCTCCGCTTGAATGCACGATCCCTTTCGGGGTCCCGGTTGTCCCGCTGGTATACAGGACAAATAACGGATCTTCGCTGTCCATCTCTTCAGGAGGACACTCTTCGCTCACCCCTTCCTGGATAGCGTAAAAGTCCACTTCCATCTCAGAGTAAAGTTCTATAGGACATCGCTCCCTGCTCAGAACCACTATCTTCTCTACACTGGGCGAGTCCCTGACTGCATCAGCCACGATGCTCCTTAACTGGATTATTTTTCCACGCCTGATTCCTACATCAGCAGTGATGACTATCTTGGCTTCTGCATCTTTGATTCGTGAATGAAGTGCATCAGCTCCAAACCCTGCATAAACTATAGAGTGAACAGCCCCAATCCTGGCGCAGGCAAGCATGGCTATGACATGCTCCGGAACTAAAGGCATGTAAAGACAAATTCTGTCTCCTTTCTGAACTCCAAGATTTTTAAGGGCATTGGCAAACTTCATTACGGCCCTGTAAAGCTGGCGATAGGTGTAGATCTCCTCTTTACCTCTTTCTCCTTTCCAGATAAGGGCAAGTTTGTTTCTTCTTCCATTCTTTACATGCCTGTCCAGGCAGTTTGCAGAGATGTTGAGTTTTCCCCCACAAAACCACCGGGCATTAGG
>JAAYPD010000289.1 GCA_012520015.1 Methanomicrobiales archaeon | reverse complement strand
TCCATGGTCACCGGGGAGTATACAAAGCCCAAATACCTGTCTGAAAAAGAGGTGAATGAGAATATCCTGAAATATATGGAGGTTTTATCCTGAATTATCTTCCATAGGTTTTTACAAGTTTTAAAAGATACCCAGCAGTCTTTTCGGTGATCATTCCTTCATGCATCCTCCATCTCCAGTTTCCTTCATCGGTTCCAGGCCTGTTCATCCTGGCCGATTAGTCAAGCCCCAGTATATCCTGAACCGGCACAATTGCTGTGTCAGCTCTGCTCATCATGGCAAGACGGACGAAAATTTCAGGAATTTCATCAGTTTCCGGTTTATAGCCCAGGTATTCAGTTAATCTTTCTCTCTCCTCATATGTTGCATCCTGCATAAACCAGCCCTTTACCGGTGTATTATCATGTGTCCCAGTATAAACGACGCTGTCCCTTGGAATATTATGGATAATATATGGATTGTCACCTGTGGGAGAGCTGAATGCAAAGAGTAAAACCTTCATTCCAGGAATTGCAAACTCTCTCATCACCTCCCTGACATCTGGAGTAATAATCCCAAGATCCTCGGCGATTATCGGAAGACAGGGAAATTCCTTTACAAGTGTCCTGATAAAGTCCCAGGCCGGTGCATCAACCCATCTCCCTTCAATGGCGGTATCGGACCCTGGCGGAATCTCCCAAAAGCCTGCAAGTCCCCTGAAATGATCGATCCGGACATAATCCACAAGTGATAGTTCCCTCTTAAGCCTGGAGATCCAAAAAGTGAATCCAAGTTCTCTCATTATATCCCAGTTATACAGTGGATTATTCCATATCTGCCCTGTAGCACTGAAATAATCCGGTGGAACCCCGGCGACGAACTTTGGCTTACTATCCTCATCCAGCTGGAAAAGGGAAGGATTTGCCCAGACATCACTGCTGTCATAATCGATGTATATCGGGATATCACCAATTAACCTGATGCCTGAGTCATGACATCTTCTTAAAAGGGCCTCCCACTGGCCAGAAAAGATATACTGAAGGAACTTCTCTCTCTCAATTGTCATCGAATGATGCTCTTTATAGCGGAAAAGGGCATCAGGATTTCTGTTTTTCAGCTCATCAGGCCAGTCTGACCAGGGTGCAGGGGAAAACTCTTTTCTTATCGCGATAAAGAGTGAGTAATCATCAAGCCACCATGCCTCCCGGTCGCAAAATTCTTTAAACCGGCTGTCATGTCCAAAATAGGAGAACCGGTTAAATACCATGTCAAAGAGTCTTTCCTTGTATGCGATGACAGAAGGAAAATCTACCTCTCCTGCAGGAATATTCAATTCCGGATTCAGATCTGAAGAGTCAAGGTACCCGTCGGTGACAAGTTGTTCAGGGCTTATCAGTAGCGTATTTCCTGCAAATGCAGACAGGGCATGGTACGGGGAGTTGTCATATCTTGTGTCTGTCGGATGAACAGGAAGAATTTGCCAGTATCTCTGCCCTGAAGCCTTTAAAAAATCCACAAACCTGTGAGCACCAGGACCCAGATCGCCTATTCCATAATCACCTGAAAGTGATGTGATATGGAGAAGAATACCACTACCACGAGTT
>JAAYPD010000288.1 GCA_012520015.1 Methanomicrobiales archaeon | reverse complement strand
TGTTTGCCGGACCACAACCTGTACCGGTTGAACCAACCTTTTTGGAAAGGTGGGCATTGGTCTTATCCTCCTGGATATGTGCTTCTTCAATGATTGCACACCGCTTGTCAAGGAAAATCCGGCCTTCTACATCAAGGACCTCAATCTCGTGCATTAATACCCGTGGGTCAACCAGAACGCCGGTTCCGATCATCAGCCTTGCATCCGGATAGACAAATCCTGAAGGGCACATACGGACGCCAAACTTTTTTTCACCGACCATTACGGTATGGCCGGCGTTTGGGCCCACACCTCCCCTTGAGATTATTGTAGGGTGATCCTGGTGAGCAACATGAGAAACAATCTTTCCCTTTCCTTCATCACCAAAATTACCGCCAACGATTATAGTACAACTCATCCAACCTATTGCATGGGATGAAGACAGACATAAAGATTTAGATTTTCAGATGACTGGTGACTACTACCACTCATCCATCTCACGTTTTGAGATGAGCTCATCAGCCTCATCATTCAGGCCAAGGCTTCGGAGACATTCCACCTTTGCATCATATACTTCAGCATGGTTTGGTTCAATCCTGATAACCCGGTCAAAACACTTTATGGCCTCTTTACAGTTGTCTGTCCTGGAAAGACTGTTTCCAAGTTCAAACCAGGCATCTGAATCCTGTGGATCCTGCTTTAATATCTCTTTAAAACAACCAATGGCAGATTTATAATCTTTTAGCTTCATCAGGCTGATGCCTTTATTGTAAAGGGCATTTACATCCCCTGGTACTAGCTGCAATATCTTGTCAAAACACTCGACAGATTCCTGGTGCCTGTCGATCTCTGCCAGGGCTGATCCTTTATTACTCAATGCATGGAGATTGGCAGGATCTATCTCAAGTACCATGTTAAAACAGGGAATCGCCTTGCTGTATCGTCCCATGAAAAAGTAATTAATTCCCATGTAAAGCCAGTACCTGGGATCTTTATCATTTAATTTCAAAGCTTCTTCAAAAGCTTCAACTGCCTCCTGGTACCTGATGAGGTGCATAAAAGCCAGGCCTTTTTGGAAATATATCTCCTCATCCACCGGATTTAATGAAGATGCCTTCTCGAAATACCGTATTGCTTCCTCGAACTTCTGGTTTGTGGCATACAAAATGCCTTCCGCCTTCCACCGTTCTGCTTCTTTGTCACTGATAGTATCTACCATATATCTCCCAAATTCCGGTATCAAATTGTTACCCGCTTGATGCATTAAAGATATTCATCACTTCCTCAGCGGGTTTCATGAGCGGAGAGGAGATAATACTATTATGGATTCAATCCGGCAATGCACGGATTTTGTTGAAGTTCCCCCGAAAGGCAGCAGGAAAATCTGGAATGATCTGCCCGTGTTGTTTCTGGCCCTTGTTCCTATGTTAATTATTGTACCGGTTCTGCCATCTGATCCCTCGTCAAGGCCTTTCATACTGATATTTCTGACGCTGCTTTTCATCACCGGCATCTATATTATGAGGGGAAACCGCAGGAGATTTTTACTCTCATGCATACTTGCCCTTATCGCCATTGAGACGTTCTGGGTATCTGTCTGGCCTTCTGCATCCTCCCTCTTTCTGCCTGCTGAATTCTTTCTTCTCCTCTTCCTTGGACACATGACCGGGTACCTGGTTTTGGAGATGGTATCTTCTGATGGTGGGATCGTGGATATTATAAGTGGAACTGCTGTCCTGGTTATGATCGGAGGGATCATGCTTGGCACAAGCCTTCATCTTTCCGGGTGGATGAGCAGGACTGCTATGTATGATCCTGCCCTTCTTCATAGTACTTTTGCAGGATCCCTGCCTGAGGGAGTGATGCTTCTTACCAGGGGTGGAGAGTGTTCATCTGGAACCTCGCCTCTTACAACAGTTCTGCTGATGACTGGTTCAGTATGTGGATTTTTAATTCTTGCACTGGCTGCTGGAAAGATTGCAGGGTATTATTGTAAAAAGAGTGGTTAATTTATTCTTCAAGCGAAAG
>JAAYPD010000287.1 GCA_012520015.1 Methanomicrobiales archaeon | reverse complement strand
GACATTGAAAAGTGTATCAGGGAAGTCTCTTCATATATTGACAATACTCTCCGTCCAAAATATCCGGTCTATGGACAGGATATTAAGATAATGGGTCTTCGCCAGGGCAACAGGATTAATCTTACCATCTGCTGCGCAATGATAGATCGTTATGTCTCCTCGCTCTCTGAATATGTGAACTATCGTGAAAAACTGGCTGAAGAGGCGTTAAAAGTCGCAAAGACCTGCACCGACAATGCCGTTGAAGTGCATGTAAATACTGCTGATTGTGATGTTGAGTGTAGTCTTTTCCTGACAGTAACAGGAACTTCCGCAGAGATGGGTGATGATGGTTCTGTCGGTAGAGGAAACCGGGCAAACGGTCTTATAACCCCACACAGGCCGATGAGCATGGAAGCCACATCCGGGAAAAACCCGATCAACCATATTGGAAAGATATACAATCTGCTCTCAAATGAACTTGCACACACCTGTGTAGAAAAGGTGGATGGTATTGCAGAGATCCAGATTAGACTTCTGTCACAGATAGGAGATCCGATCGATCAGCCCCTTGTTGCCAGTGCCCAGATAATACCAAAACCATCCTTTACCGTAAAAGACATCGAAAAAGATGTTTATGAGATCATAGATTCTGGCCTTGAAAACATAAACTCTGTCACAGAGCGTGTAATAAGAGGCGAATTAAAGACATTTTGATGACAAAAAAAAACTCCCCGGCACCAGACCGGAACCCTGTTTTTATCATTCGTATAGCAATTCCTAATAAAGGAAGGATATCTGTCCCTATCAGGGAACTTATTGAAAAATCAGGGCTTGGAATTATTGATAACGGAGACCGGACCCTGGTAGCACGGACGCGGGATAAACATGTCGAGATCTTATATGCCCGCCCCATTGACATTCCGGAGTATGTTGCATCAGGTGTTGCGGATCTTGGTATCACGGGCCATGACATGGTCATCGAACGTGGATCTGATGTAAAAGAACTTTTAAACCTGGGATTTGGATCTGCATCTGTAGTTCTTGCAGTCCCTGACGACTCAGACATTAATGAGCCAGGGGATCTTGACAATCGGAGGGTTTCAACCGAGTTTCCTGGTCTGACGCGGAGATACTTTAAAAAGATTGGGGTCAGGCCGGTGATCGTCCCTGTAGGGGGCGCCTGTGAAGCGACACCTTCCCTTGGTATCTCTGATGCCATCGTTGATATCTCAAGTTCAGGAACAACTCTTCGCCAGAACCATCTCAGAATCATCGATACCGTGCTTAAGACCAGCACTTACCTTATTGCAAACCCCCGGTCATGTATCAATAAAAAAGAGAAGATTGACGAGATACACCTTGCACTGGAGAGCGTGCTCAATGCCGAAGGGAAATGCTACCTGATGATGAATGTAAGTCGTAGTGCACTTGACGATATCAGGACGATAATCCCGGGGATGGGAGGGCCTACCATAATGGATGTTGCATCCTCTGCCGACATGGTCGCAGTTCATGCAGTTGTGGATGAAGAAATGGTCTACCAGCTCATAAACCGGCTCAAACAAGCCGGGGCAAGGGACATTCTTGTGATGAACATTGAGCGTCTTATAAGGTGAGAAGATGATCATCTATCCGGCCGTGGACATACTGGAGGGCAGATGTGTTCAGCTTGTCCAGGGAAGGCGGGAGACGGCAACTGCATTTGGTGACCCTCTCTTATGTGCAGAATCCTGGTTAAACCAGGGTGCCAGTGCCCTTCATATCGTGAACCTTGACGGTGCATTTGGCATGTCAAGACTGAATGCAGAGAAGATAACAGAAGTTATCAAAAAAACCGGTG
>JAAYPD010000286.1 GCA_012520015.1 Methanomicrobiales archaeon | reverse complement strand
CAGGGGTACTTGGTCAGAAAAGTCACAAAATTTGGGAATGGGGCAAAAGTAGATTGCCCTAAAGAATATCTCGATAAAACAGTCTATTTGGTAATAAAATGACTCTGAATCAGAGTGTACCAGTTTAGAAACAAAAATATGCAGGTTTGTACTGATAGTAATTAATGAGATCATTTTTTTATCAGATCATAATTTTTCTTGTTGCACTGATCTGGATTTGCCTTGCGGTCTTCCCTGTGGCAGGTACTGTTTACTCGATCGATGGTAGTGAAATTGAATCTGGTTCTCTGCCTGAATACATCATGTCTGAACCTTCACTGATCATGGGGGATTTAAAACCTGGCCAGATTGTCTTCTTTTCTAATTCTCATTGCGGTGCATGTCATATGGCCAGGGATTACCTGAATTCATTTTCACTGGAGCACCCGGATTTGGAATTATTCAGATATGATCTTGCTGAAGGTGACACCAACAGGACGACATTTGAAGAATACAAGAGAAAATTCCACCTGAATCATCTCTCTGTTCCATCCGTGGTGGTTGGAAACCTGACCCTTGAAGGAGCACAGGATATCAGGAATAACCTGGAGATAATTTTAAATTTTCAGAAAAAACAACTGCCACATGGTGGGATTATTTCATATCTTTTGCAATTATTAAATTTGAAAATATCGATTTAAAGAAAGACTCCCGGGCAACATACATTATCATGACAACAGTGGAGATTTTAAATGATTGAACTGGTAATCGGATCCCTGGCAACAGGCTGGACCACGCTTTGCAATTACCTTGCAGAACATGTGATCACATGCCTCATCCCTGCCTTTTTCATAGCTGGGGCAATTGCAACCTTTGTGAGAAAAGATGGTGTACTAAAGTACTTTAGCCCAGATGCAAAAAAGACAGTCAGTTATGGGGTTGCATCAGTATCAGGAACCATCCTTGCGGTGTGCAGCTGCACAATCCTCCCCATGTTTGCTGGCATATTAAAAAAAGGTAGTGGAATTGGTCCTGCAATTACATTTCTCTATGCAGGTCCTGCAATAAATATTCTGGCAGTTATTTATACAGCAAAGGTACTTGGGCCGGATATTGGAATTGCAAGGGCAGCATCAGCGATAATCCTCTCAATAATCATTGGACTGGTGATGGCTTTATTATTCAGGGACGATGACCATGGAAAGGGAGAAAGAAAAAAAGATGTTCATATACCAGGGGAGAAGATGGAACGTCCACGGTGGACTATTCCTGTTTTTTTCATTTTTCTTGTGTCTATCCTGCTTGTTGCAACCTCTAATCTTGACATGTTGATCCGGCTTTTTATTGTATATACTCTCTCAATGGCTATTTCATTCCTGTTGATCTTTTATTTCAGCAGAGATGAAGTGACTGAATGGGGGTGTGAGATCTGGGACCTGACAAAAAAGATCTTTCCAATCCTCCTGGCAGGAACATTTACCCTTGGGATGATATCCTACTTTCTTCCACCTGCATTTTTTACACCTTTCATCGGCGACAATTCTCTTTTTTCAAACTTTATTGCATCACTTTTAGGTGCAATCCTGTACATGCCTACCTTGCTTGAGGTGCCTGTTATTGGGACAACATTCGGCTACCTGTCTGGAAACATGGCAAAAGGACCTGCCCTGGCTCTCCTCTTGACAGGGCCTGCCATAAGCCTGCCTTCTCTTCTGGTTCTATTAAGGATAATGAACATGAAAAAGACAGGAGTATATGCAGCCCTTGTTATTGTACTATCAACATTAGCCGGGTATGTATTTGGTAACAGTGGGCTTTAAGACAAGCATGATGGAAAATTCTGACAAATGTTATCAGAAAGGAAATATATATATAAATCAGGAGTTCCGATGAATGATGAAAATTGAAATATTCGGTACTGGGTGTGCCAAATGCAGGCGTATGTATGACAATGTCGTTGAAGCAGTTAAAAAAACCAATGAAGACGCTGATATTCTCAAGGTTTCTTCTATTGATGATATCATTGGCCGGGGAGTAATGATCACACCATCTCTTTTCATTGAAGGAAAAGAGGTTGTGGCTGGGAGAGTTCCGTCAGTGGATGAGATCGTGAAATTTTTTATTGAAAACGAATGATTTCTGGAAAGCCATCATGTATTTTCATCATGTATTTAATTGGAGAAGGTATTCTCTTACGATCTGCCCGGTAACATGTATGATATCACTACTGCCAGTTATTCCAAAGTCCCCGATAAATACAATAGGATAAGAAATTTTTATTCCACTAAACTGCTTTTTGTATTCGTTTAATAAACCCCTGTTTTCTTCATTGCTTGCCAGGTTTCTGAATTCAACAGGTACAGATGGATTTTTTCTTATAAACGACATGAAATATTCACGTGCATCCCTGCACGAACCGCAGCTTGTGGTATAAAAGAACTGGACAGGGAACGGGGAGTCTCTCCAGGTATGGAGATCATTCATTATAACATCATTAATTTCGTCCCGTGAGATCTCAGAACCATTTTTAAGAAAAATTGCACCAGAACATGCGGGCACCAGGAACAAGATAAACAGGACGGATACTTTGAAAAGAATTCGTGTATAACTGTCAGGCTTTATCATCTTTAAGATCATTTCGCTGATAAAGAAGATCAATATTCCGGTAATTGTCCGGAAAAGTCTATGTAGAAATGAGATGAAAACCCAAGGTTACAGGAAGGCCTGAACCAGGATGATTATTCCCATGACAAGCATAATAACTCCGACAATGATTCGGAGAAGTGATTTTCTTTCATCTCTCCATGAATTCAGTTTTTCCGGAGACAGGCCAAAGATTACCAGGAGGAGGATGGCGATGAGAGGAAGCACCACGACGAAGTTGTATGCAAGAAGATAAAAAATCCCGGAATGCATATCCTGGTACATCATTCCAAGAATTGAGATGTATATTCCTACTGTACATGCCATCCCATAAAGCCCTGTTAATGCCCCGACTATAAACCCGGCGGGAACACTTGCGATCTTCAGATACTTGGATATGGTGGATTTTTTAGACCTTGGGATTGAAAAAAGGGCATCTTTTTTCTTCTTCAAACCATCCCTTATCTGGAAAATGCCTACAATTATCGCTATTGCACCGGCAGCGATTAGAAATGTGTGGGCAATACCAGGTAACTGGATTACAGTAAAGATGGCAAAACCTGATAATACCCTGACGATAAAGAACGACAGGATAAATGCAGATCCAACAAGTATTATTGTTTTTCTTGAATCAGACGTCATTAAGGAGACCAGCAACAAGGCAAGGACTAAAAGCCCGCATGGATTAAATCCCTCTCCCAATGCCGCAAGCAATAAAATTCCGGAATTAATTAAGACAGGTTCGTCCAATTCAGGAAGATAAGAAAAGTTACCGGTTTTTTCCTGTGATAAATACTCCTGCACCACTATATCAAGCTGTGAATATATGACATCATCACCAGGAAGTACACGGTCACCGATAAACACAACCGGGACGAACAATTGTTTTTCCGGGTGTAATTTTTGAAAACTGTCAAACAAAAGGAGATCATCAGGATTATCACCAATATTATGATACAGGACGATCACATCAGGATGTGATCTGGCATACTCTTCAATAAATGGCATTACCTTATGACATGAACTGCAAAGAGGAGTGTAAAAGAAATGAACTGTACCGTTATCTGATGTAAATGCAGAAGTCTCATCAGATTCTGCAGCAAGTGTGCAGGTAGAAAGGAAAAGCATGGCGCAGACAATTAGCCCGGTGATCTGCACCATCTGGATAAGGATATGTTTTGATGATCTCATGGTAGGTCGGGTAAATCCTTTTAGTTATTTACATTATTTTGTTTTCGGGATGAAAAGGTTTTATGAAATTTATATTCTTACAACAAAAATTAGGGCTTGTGGTTACCTGTATCTCTGCTGGCTCATAACAATCTTTTCTCTGACCTTCTCCCAGGTTGGAGTAGTTAAAAAGCTCTCGTTCATATCCCGGACCATGTCTGAAAATTTTTTCATAGGGACAGCAAATGTCATGGTATCCAGAGGAACGCAGGGTCTTGCAGATGGATCCATCATACCAATTACGGCCTTCGGATCATCAGTCTGCCCTTCATGCCAGGGATAATAAACAATTGAAGAGCAGCCTGATCCCATCGGCATAATAACCCCGAACGGATCGGCCCTGTCATAATTGGCAAGTGTAAAGAGGCCTGAAAGTGTTTCACCCCTTGCAAAAAAGATTACCACCTCCGGACTGTCATTTTCATCAAGAAGATCCCATCTTTTAAAAACCAGGTACTTGCCGGCTGCAGGGACCATCCTGAACTTTTCCTGCCATTCGTCGACAAGCTCAGGAGTTTTCTTATATCGTTCACCTTCAAGTCTTCCTTCAATCCCATATGAAAGAAAATACCTGAATTCAGGAGACATATCAGGTGCAAACCCACAATAACGCTTTCCACCATTGCAGGTGACAGATTCAGTGTTAAAGGCAAGAGCAGCCCCATTCCTGACCCTGGTCAGATCGCAGATAAAGCATCTCCATCCCGCTGGTGAAGGGGCTTTTATAACGTTGCGAGGATCAGATGAGATCTCGAAGGTTATCGGCAGTGGTTCTCCTGGAAAATAATTATTCCAGCATGCAAGGAATTCCTGCTTTAATTGAGCATCCATGTGTTTTTCTTACATGTACAAGAAGATATACCTGACCGGTCTGATACAATATCTTTCAGGATATGTCATCGCAATTGCACTGAAAAAATTTTTTAGATCTCGTCTTCAGGACCCAACCTTTAATATATTCAGATCGAATTCAATTGTTATGGATCTGTCGGGTGGAGATGTGGATATAAACAAGAATAAGGGTTGCCTGCTGCTATCTGATCCGGCACTATATATAAACCGGGAACTCTCCTGGATCCGGTTTAACCAGCATGTTCTTGATGAGGCAAAAGATCTCTCTCATCCACTACTGGAACGGATAAAATTCCTGGCCATCTTCTCAAACAACCTTGATGAGTTCTTCATGGTCAGGGTATCAGGACTTCACCATCAGCTGGTTGAGGGAGTATTAAAGCTGCCTCCTGACGGCCTTACCACCATGGAACAATTGGAACAAATAAACAAGGATCTGATACCTTTACTTGAAGAACAGACCCGGGTATGGTTTGAAGAGATAATACCGGAGCTACAGAAAAATGGCATCATTATTCATAACCGGTCCTCACTGGACGGTTCAAAACGTAAGCTGCTCAGGAAATTTTTCCTCCGTGAGTTATTTCCGGTCCTGACTCCACTGGCCCTGGACAAATCGCACCCTTTCCCTTTCATTTCAAACCTGGCTTTAAACCTTGCTGTAATTCTTAAACGCCCTGGATCTCATGATGAACTGTTTGCAAGGGTAAAGATACCAAGCAACCTCTTTCCGCGCCTAATTGAAATTCCTGACAACTCGCCACCAAAGGGAAACTCCAGTCTCCTGGAGCTCATCTTTCTTGAAGACATTATTGCCGACAACCTTGATCTTCTCTTCCCGGGAATGGAGATAGTGGCGGCATACCCTTTCAGGGTTACCCGCGATGCAGACATTGAGATTGAAGAGGACGAGGCAGATGACCTGCTCAGCGCCGTTGAACTATCAATAAGCAGACGGTGGATAGGGGCCCCGGTAAGAATCGAGATATCTGAAGAGATGATCTCATCGATTGCAGATATGATGGGAGCAAAACTTGCAAGGTTTCCGCATATGATCTACAGGGTCAGGGGGCCTATTGGTTTTGCCGACCTCTTTTGCATGATGAAACTGGACCGGCCTGACCTGAAAGATATCCCATATGCGCCATATATACCAGGGCGGCTGGCCCATGGTGCTGATATTTTTAATGCAATAAAAACCCGGGATATCATCCTCTTTCATCCATATGAAAGTTTCCAGCCGGTCATAGAGTTTTTACAGACGGCAGCACATGATCCTGATGTCCTTGCAATCAAGATGACACTATACAGGACCGGAACAAACTCTCCCATCGTACAGGCCCTGCTTGACGCCCGTGAGCAGGGAAAGGCTGTTTCTGTGCTGGTTGAGCTCAAGGCACGGTTTGACGAAGAGAACAATATCGGCTGGGCACGTGCACTTGAACGGGCAGGAGCACACGTTGTATTTGGTGTTATGGGTCTGAAAGTCCATGCAAAGCTCTGTCTCGTCGTCAGGAAAGAGAAGTCAGGGATCGTCAGGTATGCACATATGAGCACTGGGAATTATAATGCTGTAACTTCCAAGATTTACACTGACATAGGACTTTTTACCGCAAATGAAGAGATCTCATCCGACGTATTACACCTCTTTAATGTCCTTACCGGTTATTCACAGTATAAAGCCTACCATCACCTGCTCGTGGCACCCGGTGGTATCAAGACAGGAATTATCTCCCATATTGAGCAGGAAATAATCAGGCAGACCGAATATGGTGACGGGAAGATAATTTTCAAACTGAATGCACTTCAGGATGATGAAATAATCCAGGCCTTGTACAGGGCATCGCAGGAAGGGGTAAAGATTCACTTACAGGTAAGGGGCATCTGTTGCCTTCGCCCAGGGATTGAAGGAATTTCGGAAAATATCACAGTTACAACCATTGTGGGAAGGTTCCTGGAGCATGCCAGAATTTATTACTTCCACAAAGGAGGGGATCCACTTGTCCTGGTTGGAAGTTCAGACCTTATGCCACGAAACCTTAAACGAAGGATTGAAACTCTTTTCCCCATCCTTGATACCGGCATAAGAGATGAGATTATAAATACCATACTTCCTGTTCATCTTCATGACACCATAAAGACGAGAGTACTCAGGGCTGATGGTTCGTATTTCAGGGTAGACCGGGGCGAAGGGGAACCATTACAGGCACAGGAATGGCTTATTGAGAACCGGGGGATTTGGAATAAAAATCTCATGAAAAGTGAAACCGGGGCATGAAAAGTATATTGGGGAGTGTTATAACCAGGTAACGCAGAGACCTGAATTTCAATCCATGCAATCCAGGCAGATGAGTCGGCACGAACAATCCCCGCGGAAATTGTCAGGCAATATAACTCAACTTAGTCTGCGCTTTCACCATCATGCATGAGACAGGTTCTGATAACCATTATCAGAATTCCGGATATACTTCTTTCAATGTAACCTGAAATCACCCGGAGCTGATCAGGATTGTTATATGTCATGCATATCACAAAAGCCAAGTATCAACATCTGATAAATACATAATTAACAAGTGATATCAACAAGTCATCATTATCTCCGTACAGGTAACAAATAAAAAAGAAGATATGAATGAAACCAAAAGCACCATTCCGTTCAGGGTTTTCTTTGAAAAAAAGCCTGATGACTTCATTTATCATAATTATTCTTATTTCCCTCCTCTCCATTACAGGTTTTTTTTATAACGAGACATCAAGACAGATTGATGAGCGGTTTTGGCAGGATATTAACCAGACTGAGCTTTTATTAAAAGTATCTTCAGATCGGATCACCAAGGGGCAGATGCTCTGGGAAGCGACATATAAAATGCCCCTAATGGCCGTCATGAATCTTGTCCTGGAAGAGTACGAACAAACCGGACGGAACCCTTCAAAGATGGATATACCTGGTATAATAGACAGGGTAAACCCGGATTACAGGGACAGGATTGACTTTATCCTTATTAATAAGACAGGAGTTGCTGAGTATGCCACAGATATAGACGATCTGAACCTCGATTTCAGCCTTTGGGGGCCATTTTACCAGACTATCACCGAGATGAGGATGAACGATACTTTCCGGCTCGACAGGGCGGTTCGCGGGTTCGATGTTACAACCCCCTGGAAGATATTTGCTTACCAGCCAACCCGGGACCACAAGTATCTGGTAGAGACTATATTCAATATTTCCGACGACTATTCTGCCGAGCGTGAAGAGTTATCCTTGCATTTCCTGGTTAACCAGGCTATGGAGCAGCATCCGGACATACTTAAACTTGACCTAATAGGAAGTACCGGGATGATCACAAGCAACATGGACAAGATTCCGGTTCCTGCCGATCCAAAAGATGCTGAAATTGCAATGGAGTTATACGCAATAAAGGGTACCAGGGATTTTTTTGATGAAAAGAATCACACGTTAACAAGATTTTTTTTCATTGAAAGTGGCGATGAGGAAAGTCCTGCACATGAATACATAAACCATGTTGCAAAGATGGTTTATTCAACAAAAGATTACCATAGTGAGAAAGCACTCCTTTCAACACTGGCAATCTCCCTGTTGATAATTTCAATTATACTGGCCTTCGCATTTGCATTCCTGCTCTCCAGGTTTATCTTCTCACCGGTGGATTCACTCCTTGGAGATCTGGATAAGATTACAAAAGGGGACCTTAGTCATCCGATAAGACCTTCAAGGCACATCGAGATAAACCGGATAAACCGGGCTGTATCGCAGATGATTGAATCTGTAAGAAATAGTATATATTCACTTGAATTATCTGAGAAGAGATACTATTCACTTTTTTCCAATGCATCAGATGCCATTATTCTATGGGGAAAAGATGGGATCGTCCATGCAAATCCTGCAGCATTTACCTTGTTTGCATGGGATACTGAAGATGAAAAGCATACCAGGGTGCCGGACATACAAGCGCAAAGTGAAGTCATCAGGACCCTGCTTGACAAAAAAAAGTTGCCAGGGGATGAATGGGACCAGGAGATCGAGATTAAAGGCAGGGGGCGCTGTATCCTGAACATAAGGCTTGTGAAAATGGTTCTGGATGATGCCCCTATGTCCCTGATTCAAATACGTGATATTACCAAAGAGAGGCGAATGCTTGAGGAGATCCACAGGCTTGCAGATATTGTCAGGAATACCCAGGCTGGTATCATGGCAGGCCCGATCCAAAGTCCTGACATAGCCAATGAAGCATATGCCCGCATGCATGGATGCACCCAGGAGGAAGCAATCAAAGACGGTTTCTTCGGACCAATCCATCCGGATTATAAAGACTCTGTTCCGATCTGGTTAAAGGTTGCAGAAGAAAAGGGAAATATGACCGGAGAAGCGACCAGAATCAGAAAAGATGGCACAGAATTTCCTGCATTGCATAACCTGACAATGGTCTCCAATAACCATGGTTCCGAGTACCTCATCCTGAATATCCAGGATATTTCTGATCAGATACAGGTATGGAAACTGACCCTTGAGAAGGAAACACTTGCCGACTCCGTGAACCTCCTTTCAAGTATTCTTGAAAACCTGCCAGACCCAACCTTCGTTATTGATATTACCGGCAATGTTCTTGCATGGAACAAGTCCATGAAGATCCTTACACGCATGTCAGAAGAAGAGGTAAAGGAAGGGAAGGTATCACTCGCTGAAGCGATATATAAAGAAAAACGTCCCTTGCTCATCGATAAGATCATTAAACCTGAACTTGACATTACCGGGTATTATTCTAATTTTAAAGAAGAAGATGGTATATATTCTGCTGATATTGCTTATCATAAATCCAGGGGAGGAACCAGGTACATGTGGATATTGGCAAGTCCTCTCTATAACTCAAAGGGAATGATGATTGGTGCTATTGAGACAATCAGGGATATCACCGAGTTAAAGGAAGCCCATAAAAAACAATCAGAATTAACCGACAAACTAATGCTGCTTTCTTCCCTGACAAGGCATGATATCAGGAACAAGGTGACAGTAATTGACGGGTTCAGGTATTTTGCAGAGAGTGAATCGACTGAACCCAAAGTTAAAGAGTTGCTTGCCCTTCAGAAAAATGCAATCCAGGACATGGGAAAACTCATCGAGTTCAGCAAAGCTTACCAGGAAATCGGCATCCATGAACCATCTTGGCAAAATGTATGCGAATTATTTGAAAGGGCAGTACTACAGGTTTCTGCCGATCTGAAACAGGTTTGTGATATCCAGCAGGCTGAGATCTATGCAGATAACCTGATTTACCAGGTTTTTTACAACCTGGCAGAAAACTCGGTAAGACATGGTGGTAATGTGACAACTATCAGCCTTCATGTAGATACCAGTGGAGACAATCCGGTTATCGTGTTTGAAGATGACGGCCAGGGAATTGCAGATCACGAGAAAGAACATGTGTTTTTACGTGGATATGGAAAAAATACCGGTTTTGGATTGTTTCTGATTAGGGAGATACTTGCAATTACAGGGATTAGTATCGTGGAAAATGGTATCTATGGACAGGGAGTCAGGTTTGAGATGAAGATACCAGTTAACAATTTCAGGTTAGTAAACGATATGAAAAACTCATAATGCATTATAATCATGCATTAGGGATACAGGTGCAACCAGGGTAATTTTCAAACCCTGGCTATAATTGCACTTCACTATTTAATCCTGTCCTTCTGGACAAATAAAATAAAAACGACAATAAACCTAAATATTGCCCCATCTTTTCCACTGGAGAATTCATTCAATAACCAGGAATAAGGTTTTAGCTGATCAGTGCCGGGATTAAAAACCAGAAGCCAAAGATGATTAATATCATGCCGCAAAGCAGCAAAATTCCCCGGTACATCCTGTCGCTCAGCATCGCTTTACTATGGTGGATACTGACTGAAACAGCGGTAAACCATCCAAGATCTGAAGCCCAGTGACCGGCGGTGAATGCAACCAGTCCTGCAATTCCATGGGACATGGAACTTAAAAGGAGAGCACTGCCAACTGAAAACCACCATATCCAGAAGTAGGGGTTTGTAACGCTTGTTACAAAGCCTGCAATCACAGGGCCTGATAAGCGTTCCATGCTTATATCTGTTGAAAATGACGCTCTCCGGGCCCCTGACAAGGTCATTCCTCCAAATAATACCAGGGCAGTGCCACCAAGCATGGAGATTGCAGGCTGGAGAGTAGAGGGGAATGAAGAGATGCCGGCAACAATGAGAACAATGATGGCCGCTTCTGTAATTATATGACCAAATGTGACCTTGGGTCCTGCTGTCCAGCCAGTGTGAAGAGCCGACCTGATTGTTGCTATCAGTGTAGGGCCCGGCGCAAGGGCCCCCGTCAGACCAATAACAAAGCCCATGAAGGCAAGTTCAGGAATACTCATAAAAGCTGCCTGTACAAATACTCACAGGAGGTATTGAAGTACATCCTTCCTGTGTACCTGACATATCATTTGACTGTTCATGATGAATCAGTTGTTTATAATAAGGAAAAAGAGGCATCTTTATACTCAATGCTGAAAATTTTTACCGACGGGGCATCAAGGGGTAACCCTGGCCCTGCTGCCTGCTCATACCAGGTAAAAAATGAAAAAGAAGAGCAGGTGGCATCATCTGTCTTTTTCCTTGGTCACACCACCAATAATGTAGCTGAATATTCAGCCATAATTAAGGCACTCACCTGGGCAGGAAAAGAGACAGAAGGTGAAATTCATTTATATTCTGACAGCCAGCTGGCCATAAGGCAGATAACCGGAGCATACCGCATCAATAAACCTCATCTGAAAGCCCTGTATGACGAAGTCATGAGCCTTGCCTTAAATTTTTCGCATGTCACCTGGGAACATGTTCCACGATCACACCCAGGCATTGTATACTGTGACTGGCTGTGTAACGAGGAACTGGATCGCCACCAATAACCCAGGGTCAGGTGATCCTGCCAAACCCGAATTATGGTGCATCTTTTAATGCATCGTTTAACAATCTCGAATGAACGAGATACAATGAAGGATAACCCAAGGTATGCATAATAATGGGACTTCATAGTTATAGACATACTTTCTGAATTTTTGAAGAAAGTTATATTATATATTAAAATTGCAGAGCGATGAGTTATATCATCAAACCATTCCAGAGACAAGGATTATTGCAGGATATCGATGAAGTACTTAATCAATAACCAGAGGAATATCTATAATAAATACAATACCTAAGACTTCTGTTAATACCTGCAACCCGACCACAACCGGAGATGACAAGCCCTGAACCCTGAAACTTCCTCCCCCATATCAGTTCTTTTTGTCGATGATGAACCCAGTATGGGAGATATTGCACGAATATTTCTCGAAGAACGACTTGGAGGTTTTGTTGTCACCCTGGTTACAGATGGTGATACTGCACTGGATTGCACCCGTTCTCATAATTTCGAAGCAATCGTTGCAGATTACGAGATGCCAGGGTTAGACGGACTGCAATTACTCCGCACGTTAAGAGACGCCGGAGATGATACCCCCTTTCTTGTATGCACCGGTAAAAGCAGGCATGAAGTCGTTATTGAAGCCCTGAACGCAGGTGCTGATTTTTATCTGCAGAAAGGGGAAGATCCATTGATCCTGTTTACTGAAATGAAACAGATGCTCGTGCAGGCTGTGACCAGGAGACGTACTGAAAAAGCTCTTGCAAAGTCACGAAATCTCCTTGAAGAGATCATCGATTTCCTGCCTGATGCGACTCTTGCTGTCGATTCATCCCAACACATCATCGCCTGGAACAGGATAATGGAAGACCTGACCGGCGTCCCCTCTGACAGGGTTTTGTTCAGGCGTCAGGATTTTTCTGAAAATAAGATCAGGCACCCGGAGATCGCTTCACTAATTGAAAGAGTGATGATCCTTGGCGAGAAAGCTAATGGAACACCTGGCAATCCAGATATTGAAAGCAGGATCATAACCGAAGAGTTTCGTGGACATGCCGGTGAAGATGAAGCCGGTGATCATTATTACCGGATCATGGTATCACCCATCCTGGACTCAGACATGTCAAAGGTGGGATTTATTGGATCGGTCAGGGACATAACCATCCAGAAACGTTCGGAGTATGCACTTATTGAAAGCAGGGAAAACTTCCGGGCTCTTGTGGAGAATAATACCGATATTGTTATGAGATTTGATGCTAACGGAAGGCATCTGTATGTAAACCCTGCGGTTGCCCCGTATATTCCTTTCCCTCCCGAATATCTTATTGGAAGAACATACAAAGAACTTCCATATTCATCCCGAATGGCAACAGACTGGGACAACCTTATCCAGGATGCGATTAATACCGGAAAGCCGCAGGAAGCAGATATATCATTTAAAACACCCAAAGGGATAGTAACCCTGAACTGGAGATTATTCCCGGAGTTTGACATGGAAGGCAGGATCAGGTCAGTTCTTTCCATATCAAGGGATATTACATACCAGCGCGAGTTCGAGCAGGAAAAACAGGCATTACTTGAACAGATACAAAGAAACCTGGGTGAGTTTGCAATTCTTAATGACGGAATCAGAAACCCGCTTGCGGTCATCACCGGCTGGCTTTCTATGATGGATCTCCAGGAAAAAGAACGTTCAACACTTATGCACCAGATTAAACAGATAGACGAGATGATAACCAAGCTTGACAGAAGGTGGGTGGAGTCTGAGAAAGTACTTGGATTTTTACGTCGCCATTATTCAATTCAGGCCTGTAATCCAAGAGAATATCATGATTGATCATGTGTGGAAGGTATTGTATTGCAGCATCTCCTGGCGAGATGGCAGAACATTACAAAGTGACTGTTCCAAAAACCTGTTTACCACGTTATAATATTGCTCCTTCTGAACTGATTCCGGTAGTAGTCCCTGATGGTTTAACCAAAAAGATCAGGATCGGGCAGTTTGGTTTCTCTTCCGGGTTAAAAACCAGGATAATTAACGCCAGGGTGGAGAGTGTCCTGGAAAAGCCTCTTTTTAAGTCTCAGCTGCGATCAGGGAGATGTCTTGTTCCAGCTTCTGGTTATTATGAATGGAAAACCTCTGAAGGTAAGAAAGAACCCTGGTATATATATCTCCCTGAATTGCCCATCATCTCTTTTGCGGGGCTTATACGAAAAGTCCGGGAATCATATGAGATAGTGATCCTTACAACCAGTGCCGCAATGCCTGTCTGGGAGGTTCATCCCCGAATGCCCCTGGTCCTCTCACGACTGGGAGAAGAGGAATACCTGGCTGGAAAAAGCCCGGAAGATCTCAACAGTCCAGATTCCACTTGTTACCGCATGCACAAGGTGTCAACGCGGGTTAATAAAACCGGAGAGGAAGGGCCGGATCTTATCTTACCGGTTATTATCAATAAAGCCCAGAGAACCCTGGATATGATCTGAAACAAAAATAGATTTTTCCATTCTCCTGGCATTAAAAAATTGGTGTCAGAAAAAATGAGATCCGCGTTAATCTCTCTTTTTAACGAAAAATGCCTTTGTTGCCTTACATCTTGGACATACCCAGGTGTCAGGTATTTTTTCAAAAGGGGTTCCTGCAACAACTCCATGCTCAGGATCTCCAAACCTGTCATCATACAGGTACCCGCATTTTGTACAGACCCAGCCTGCCATACATCTGTATTGTCGCCCTGGTTAAAAATAGATCCTGATCTGAATGGGAATTATATAGAAGGG
Source organism: Methanomicrobiales archaeon (assembly GCA_012520015.1). GTDB lineage: Archaea > Halobacteriota > Methanomicrobia > Methanomicrobiales > Methanospirillaceae > Methanospirillum. The sequence goes on along the minus strand of JAAYPD010000286.1, from coordinate 1,169 downwards.
AGGTAACTTTACATCAGCTTTCTGATTTTTCACTTTCACCCTGCACATCAAAAGTATATATACTACTTTTAAAAAAACCTCATTAACCAGGTCGTGGATTAAACCAGGAGAAAACACAAGTTTTCCCGGTAATTGAATAATCGCCCGGCCTGAAGGAGCTAAATATGTCTGAACAAGCCGCCGTATGTCAAAGCTGTGCAATGCCACTGGTAAAAAAAGAAGATCATGGTACTGAAAAAGATGGAAGTTTATCATCTGTCTACTGCACATACTGTTACAGAAACGGGGAATTCGTAAATCCCGGGGCCACTTTGGAAGAGATTGCCGAACATGGAGCGGCTATGATATCCCAAATGTATGAAATGCCCCTGGATAATGCAAGGATGTTCATGACCGGACAACTCAGGACCTTAAAAAGATGGAGCGGGAAGATTGTTCCCACGTGTCAAAGCTGCGGGATGCCGATCTTTTCAGGTGAAGAAGCGGGAACGGAAAAAGACGGGACAGAAAGCTCTTCTTATTGTGTTCACTGTTACCAGAAAGGAGAATTTACTGAACCGGATCTTACCCATGAAGAGATGATTCAGAAAGGTGTACCAGTCATTGCCAGGAAATTTGGATTGAAACCCGAAAAAGCAGAGGAGATGGTGAGGACATTTACTTCCGCCCTGTCCAGGTGGTCTTAAATCATCCAAGTGTCACCACAATAGTCGCTTCTGCATCCTGTAATGAACCGACGGGGTCACCATAATAGTAAGAGATGGTGTCCCCTGCCATAAGTAAGTAAATATTCAGACCATCTGTTCTCGGGTTTACATAATCTTCCAAAAGTCTGCCATTTACCCTCACAAACCAGACTTTGGTTGCAGTATTGAAAAATTCATTAATACCTTCAAGTATCAGTATTCCACCTTTGTGCATACCACGGTCATCAATGCACAGGTTATTTACCTTTTTATCAGCATGCAGCATATGGAGCAGCCCAAGCGGTGTGTTGACTGGTATCTCGTACTCGATACCAGAACTGTCAGTAATGTTTACCGTTCCGTTTGGCAGTGCATAAACTCCGGAATAAAGCATCCTGTCATCTGTTGATTTTTGTATTGCAGGTTCTGGCAGGGGCTCTATTTCAATGAGTTCAGTTGTATTGGTAAGTTCTCCTGTTTCAT
>JAAYPD010000285.1 GCA_012520015.1 Methanomicrobiales archaeon | reverse complement strand
TGAAGATGCAAGGTCATGGCTTGACTGCGGGGTTGACCGTATCATCATCTCAACATTTGCTGCAGAGGAGCCTGAGTGCCTTACCATACTCTCTGATGAATACGGAAGTAGCAGGATCATGGCAGGCGTTGATGCCCGTGCAGGTGAGATGGTCACCCATGGATGGGAGAAGACGGCCGGCAACTACCTTGACTGGGCTGATCTTTTTACCAGGAAAGGTGCAGGCTCATTATTGTACACAAATGTAAGTGTTGAGGGGCTGTGTAATGGAATTGATCCAAAGCCTGTACAGGACCTTCTCAGGGCGGCTGCCGTGCCGGTTGTCGTCGCCGGGGGAGTGACATCAGTATCAGACATTGCCATGCTAAAAAGCTCAGGAGCCAGCGGGGCCGTTCTTGGTTCAGCCCTGTATTCCGGAAAAATATCCCTTAATGATGCACTGGAGGCCGCAAAATGAGAGTCTCAGATGTAAAAAGAAGAACAAAAGAGACAGATATAGAGATTCAACTCTCTCTTGATGGTTCAGGCAAAGGCAGTATAGATACAGGAATCCCCTTTTTTGATCATATACTTGAAGCTTTTTCAAGACATGGAAGGTTTGACCTGAAGATAAAAGCAACAGGAGATCTGCATACCGGATGCCATCATACCATTGAGGACATTGGTATCGTAATGGGACAGGCCTTTTCAAAAGCACTTGGAGAAGGAAGAGGCATCAGGAGATTTGCCAGCATCATTGTTCCGATGGATGAATCAAGGTCTGAGATGGTCATCGACGTTGGTGGTCGTCCCTACCTGGTCTTTGAAGGAGACTTTAGCGGTCCGATTGAAGGGGTCATAGAGCCCTGGCTGATAAGGCACTTTTTTGAGAGCTTTGTCCAGAATGCAAAGATCACCGTACATGCAAAGATATCTGGTTTTTCAGATCATCATAAGTGCGAAGCTCTTTTTAAATCACTTGGGCTGGCACTTCACATGGCAACCTGGATCATTTATGATGACGGCGAGATCCCAAGTACAAAAGGTGTGCTTTAACGAAAAAAATCAACCCCATCCGAGCACACATATTTTTTGAGGTAAGGATTCACTTTACTGAATAAGTCAAAGGTGGAGAATGTTTTTAGGCATTCTCAGCGGCCATCTTGACGTCTTCTTCCTTAATTGTCTTTCTACCTGCATGCTGGGCAAGGCGGTTTGCTTCCCGGGTCAGTTCTGCAATGTAGTCTTCAGCCTTTAAAACAAGAGCTGCTGCTGCATCGCTACCCACACGCTCAGCCCCATTTTTCTTTGCAATTCTTACAACTGCTGCAATAGGTAAGTCTGCCATAGTCCTCTACCTCAAAACAAAGTATATTGATATCTATTTAAATATTTCGAGATTAACTTGAGATTTTCAATTTTCTGACAAGATAACAGTAGATTTTTATATTTTATGAGGTTAGATTTCAGAGTTGAACAATCGGATGGATAATTGAAAAGAAATAAAATTAATCCCCTAATCGTGGTTTTTCAGGAGAGAGATAACTCAATAAGATTATCTGCGAGATTTAGTGCGTTTAGATAGTCAGGGTTAACGCGCGAAGTATCTACGAAGATTTTACCGATATTCAGGGCTGGTGCCCCATGGGAATGACCATTGCCAAGGAAAAGTAATGTTCTGAAGATCAGATTGCCGGTTATTCCATCAGGAGCCAGTATAAACCCCGAATCATTAACTGCTTCTTCGATAAGTATGCCTCTGTGAACTCCTCCGGTAAGCTTTGCAACCAGCTCAGCATCTGCAAGGCTTCTGTCAACCGCCGGATGTCTGCCGGCATCGTCAAGCCTGCCTCCGGATAAAACCGTCATTTTTTCAAAAAGACCAAACTTCCTGCATAGTGGTCTGACCTTTTCAATAAGAGAGATCTTTTCAGGTATGGTCCAGCCTTCATCAATACCGACAGGACCTAAAAAAAACCGTCTGCCGGCTGCCGTCTCAAGCAGAACTACCCGCTCAAGCTTTGATACTCCGGACTGCTCTTTAAGGATTCGAAGGGTATGATTTGAAGATAAGGTCCCCCTGACCGCTGCGTCAATCCTGCCAGATAAGAGATCAGAGATCATTTCACTCTCCGGCCGGTCAGAGATGCGAAGGTTAAAGGCCGGTGATACCCTGGCCTTAACACCAGCATGAATGTAAATCGCAATTCCAGACTTACCTGAGTAGTTTGATATTCCTGATATGACACGTTCAGGATCGCTTTCTATTCCAATACCAATAACTGATGGCCTGTTATGGATATGTCCCAAGATGCATTACCCCTCCGTTTTTTGAAAAGTCAAAGACGATTGCAGAAGAGTCATTACGAATTATTCGAAGTTCACCTGAGTCATTTACCGTCCCGATTGTGCAGGCAGTCATGCCATGCTTATCAAACAGCCCGATGATAGTATCGACACATTCTTCCCTTGCGGTCAGAACGAAACCCATTCCAGGGTACATTCTTAACCAGTGTTCAAAGCTGATCTTATGTTCTTCAAGTTCCGGGTGGGGGATCTTGTCAAGATAGATATCAGCACCCTTTCCTGACACTTCAAGCAACATGCCAAGAGAACCGATGATTCCGGGGTTTGATATATCCTTTCCTGCAGTCACAAGCTTTCTGGCTCCAATCTCCTGCATCACACCAATCTGGCCCCTGACTTCTTCTGCCGTCCGCAAGGTTGCACTATCCCAGTTTAAGAAGCATGAAGGATGAACCCGGCCATTGAGGTCAATGGCGATGAGAACCTTATCACCGGCAGATGCTGTATTACTATATATCAGGCTGTCTATTGGAGCAATGCCAAGGATGGCAATATCTATCACGCTATATGGAGCATCCGGGTGCAGATGACCTCCGACGATAGGCACACCAAACTGCCTGGATGCCTCATGCATACCCTGGATAACCAGGTTTTTAATCCTGTCATCAGATAGTGAAAAGACATCAACCATTGCAAGAGGCCTGCCACCCATCGCTGCAATATCATGGATGTTAACAAGGACTGCACAATACCCGGCCCAGTAAGGATCTGCATCCATAAGCTTGCTCCAGATACCATCCGCAGCCAGCAGTAAGGCATCAGACCCGTTCTTTATAACCGCAGCATCTTCCCCAAATGAGGCGATAACAGCCTGGGAATCGATGTGAAGATCCCTGACCATCGCGCCTATTTCCTTTTTTCGTCTTACTCCTTCATACGTTCTGATAGCATGGGCTATCTGTTCTGTGGAGCAGGTATATTCTCCCATGGAACAAAATCTCACTCTTTTTTTCTGTTTCATCTGTCATAAAATGTCTTATCTGTCCTGGAAGAATTCATGTGCCTGAATAATTTTTTTGTTATGTTCATGCGGTTTATCTCTATTGCCGGCCTATATAATCAGAATGGACTGGGCTGAAAAATATCGCCCCCGGCATCTGAGAGAGATGATAGGTAACCGGGAAGCATTACGCCAGATGAGTGACTGGGCTGCCCGGTGGACAACAGATTCGCCACCTCTCATACTTTACGGTAAACCGGGTATAGGCAAAACCTCCAGTGCATGGGCACTTGCAAATGATATGAACTGGGAAGTTGTGGAGCTTAATGCAAGTGATCAACGGACAAAAGCTGTTATTGAGAGGGTTGCAGGGGGAAGCGCAAGCACCGGGTCCCTGACCGGGGCATTAAGAAAACTTGTCATTCTTGATGAAGCTGACAATATTCAGGGAACCGCGGACAGGGGAGGAGCAAGGGCGATAGTCGATGTCATCAGGCAGGCAAGGCAGCCTCTCATCCTCATTGCCAATGATCTTTACGGGGTTGACAGCGCGATTCGAAACCTTTGTACAAAAGTTCAGTTTAAAGCTTTACCTGCAAAATCGCTTGTTCCAAGACTTAAGGAGATATGCACCCTGGAAGAGCGTACCTGTTCAATCCAGGCTATAAATGATATTGCAGAACAAGCCGGCGGAGATGTAAGATCCGCTGTTACTATGCTGTATGCCTCTGCCATTGGAAAAGATACAGTTGGTGAGGATGATGTATCAATCTCTGCAAAAGACAGTCGCGCCAGCATATTTGATCTGGTTGCTGCAACTCTTGGGTACAGACAGGTTCCTTCCCTTCTTGACATGAGCATGTCGGTTGATGAAACACCAGATACCATCCTGCAGTGGCTGGAAGGAAACCTTGGAGTATCACCAGACAGAAAAAAGACGGCTAAAGCCTATGCTGCATTATCACGTGCAGATATCTACCTTGGATACACATTCCGCAACCAGTATTACACATTATGGCGGTATGCAACCTCGGTGATGCTGTTTGGGGTTCATGACGTGATGAAAGGGCGGCCATCAGGCTATGCAAAAATCATGCCCCCGTCGCGATGGAGGCAGATGTCAGGGGCAAAAAAACAGAAAAACCTGCGTGAAAGGCTGCTTACTGATCTTGGCACTTCCATGCACATGTCTTCGTCTTCAGTCCGGAGTTTATACTTCTGCCCGGTCTCATTACTTGCAAGGGAATCTCCGGAAAAATTTGCAAGAAAATATTCTCTTGATCCCGAATCGCTTGACATCCTTATAAACGATCCTGTAACTGCAAAATCAATTGTAAAATCTATCGAGGATGAGAGGAAGCAGATAGAGAAGGAACTAAAAAAGAGGCAGAAAGAGGAAGAGACAAAGGCGAAAAAAGCCAGGGCATCAAAAAAGGAGAAAAAACCAGAAGCGCAGGAGGCTGCCTCAATCGAATCCCTCACCGCGGGGGACAGGGCAGAACCTGTAAAAGAAGTGGAGACAAAGGACCCTGCGGAGAAGGATAAAAAATCTTCCCAGTCGACACTATTCAGTTTTTAACATAAAGGTGAAGGGGTACTTCGCATCCTGGAAGAGGAGCAGGCCGGTCTGTTCCTTCAAATCCCAGGTGATAGATGACCAGGTCTGCATTAACACTTCCTGCAAGCCGTACAAGGGGCTGCACCATCTCTTCAACCGGCCTTATAGCATAGATACAGTCACAGCCATGGTATAGGCCGGTCTGAGGGTTTAAAACATCGTCCCAGTCATATGGTATGAAAGAGCGTGGAGGCGGGTAAAT
>JAAYPD010000284.1 GCA_012520015.1 Methanomicrobiales archaeon | reverse complement strand
TGTTATACTGGTAAAGATACCATCCAAGTATTCCCCTGAGCGTCCTTCCCGGAACATAAGAAAGAGTCTGGGAAAAGGTACCTCTTGCCCGGCCACTTCCAAAATGAAGCGGAGAGACAGAAGTGATAGTTCCAGTCATAACCTGCATTTAAGACCCCTCCAAACCAGGAATCCTGTCAGACTTTTTTATATTACCAAAATAAAGAGCACCAAAACCACGTGACCGGTTCTTTCCAAGCCCGTAATCGGCCATAGCATGCAGACTTGCAAGAAAAACCCGTTCCTCTTCCTCAGTTAACCCATCCCTGACAATAATATTCCCGGTAAAGACCGTCCCTGAAGGAACAGCCTCTTCCGAATACAGGGCATGCTCTTGTTTCACCTGGTAATCACGATTAATCATCACATGACTCCGCGTTAAAACACCAATCTCTTTCTGATTCCCGGACGGATAAAAATCAAGGAACCGTAACTTCCCTTCACGAAAACCGCCTCCACCCTCAGTATTTGGAAACCCGAAAAGAGAACAGACAGGACAACCAGTGCCCCCTGCCTTAACCTCATCACACAAAACAATCTCATGATCCTCTGAAACAGGATCTCCAGTAATAAAACAGGAAATTCCCGAAGTACTCCTCATGATCCTCTCCGCCTCGCATCGCATCACCCCTTTCAGGTGAGTCGCAGGAATATACGGAGTCTCTGACCCAGACCTGTCCCGTCCACGGGCAACCCTGATAAAAGATCCTAAAGAAGTCCCAGTCGTATGAAAAGGCGTTGTAAAGCAGAGATCAACAGTCCATACCTCCATCATTCATCACCCCTTTTATCCAGGAGAAGAGGAACCACCATCCTGACCGCTCCATGAATATTCATCATCGTATCTCCGGTAACCGGACTATTCACTACATCTGCCATCATCTTTGCAGCTTCAATCCTCTCAACAACATCCTGCTGCTTCCGAAGAGCAGAAGCATAATTATACTTCACGAAATTCAGTTTATCAAGGACCGTATCTCCACATGTAACCAGGTCCCTGACACCAGAGCGATTATCAGGGTCCATTCCGTCCTGGATGATCTTCATCAGCATACTCATCTCCTTTCCGTCATCAGGAAGCACATAACAGGCATGATCAGAAGAAGGCATAGCCCCCTGCACAGCAGTAAAAGCCATCGCCCCGGCAGGAAGGCGAATCAGGTTTAACTCATCAGTCTCGCACCTCTTCCTGAAAGCCTCCTTGGCCTTACCCTCCATGGCACGTGCCCTGTCAAGCAGGAAATAGACCGGGAATTTATTATCAGCAATAGCAATACCACAGGAGACCGTAACAGTATGATAAGAATAGTCATCATACACAGATCCGTCAGTAAGCCTCTTATTAAACGAAAACGATTCCGCCACCCTTGTAATCAGCTCCTGGCAGAAAAGCAGTGCCGATTTTGCATTCATGATCACCAGGAGATCATCACCACCGGCATATATAATATCAAATCCGCAGCTGGTCCCGGGAAAACTCTTCTCACCCTCTTTTTTCCGAGGTTTATAAAGCATCAGCCACTTACCTGGATCTCTGTTTGCACGGTCAGAAGCCATCAGAAACTCAAGCGTCTCCCTCACAATCCCGGTAAACCGGCGGGAAAACTGTTCACTCTTACAGGTATATTCAGCAGGAGTCAGAGTATGAGTAAAAAGGCGACCCATCATGTTCCCGTCAACCGCAATAACCGCGATAGAATCCCCGATATGAGTCAGATCACGGGGAAATTCCAGATCATGTTCATGGATATAAGAGAACGGTAATGCATTCTCTCCCCAGGTCCTCCCCTTCTTTGCCTTCTCCTTCCTTTCCTTCCCTAAGTTCTCCTTATTAGCGCAGACAACACAAAAGTTCTTCTTTTTACCTTCGATCTGCAGCTTCCCGTTCACAAGCCGGTTCCTGCATGCATCACAAATCATATCCTTTCTCGGAGGACGAATAACCTGGGCCTGGTAAGGCCTCTGTTTTACCATATTAAGATTATCAGAGATATCCTTCAGCACCTCTGCAAACGACCCGGCAAGATCCTTTAAGGGAATAGTACCAGTAACAACCGCAGCACGTAAAACTCCATTACTTGCCAGATTGACCTTCTGCTCAGCCTTCTCCTTAAGCCTTGCAAGGCAGTCCTTGTTTGAAGGACAAAAAGACAGAAGATTACCACCGTCGGAGAACAAGACAGCCTCATTACCAACCTGTTCAGCGATCATCTCCCTGACCTCACGAAGAATCTCTGACACAATAGAACTGGCTCCCCGAAGCATCTGAAGCTTGTCAGCCTCCGCGATAAAGTCCTGTATCTGCATAATATCAAGGGAGAGATACCCGATCTTTCCACCAGGATATGACCAGTCCCCCAAAAAACTTACCTGGCCCTCCCTGGACAACCGAATCCCTGAAAAGGACCCGGTACTGATCACTCTCCTTCTTTGGACTGACTGTAACAGTCCTGTTCTGTTTATATCCCAAAAGCATCGTATGGGGAGTCACAGAACATGCATAATCCCCGTCATTACAGTTAATCTCATGAGGAAAAACCCTGTCCTTAGAGGTAATAACCAGGTTATTCCCTTCAACCTCTCCAGTTACCTCGTACCGGCGGTCTGCAGAAGAAGAGATAACATCACCAGTATGGATAAGCCTCTCAAGCCTGGTACTTGCCTCTTTCCTATGATGCTTTCTTGCAAGAGGTGGAAGAACAATATCAAGACCAAACCGGGAGACAAAAGAAGGTTCAACCCCTGAAAGAATCTCCCTGATTATCTCTTCAGTAAGAGAGACATGCTCATAAAATTTCACATTCTTCCGTTCAGAAGAAAAAGTTCTGACCTTTCCAAAATCATGCAGAAGCGAAGCAATCCTTACAAGACCAGTCAAATCTTCTTTCCTGTACTGACTAATCTGATCAGGACTAAGACCATACTCCGAAAGAGATACCGAAATAAACTTCTCATCATCAAGCAGCTTATCAGCAAGCAGACATACCGCAATAGCCGCAGTATTCCTCAGATGATGATAAAGAGAACAGACCGGAAGCCGTGTATCAGAACACACAGACTGAAGAAAATCATTCTTCTCCAGCACTTCACCAATCCTGTCAGCCGCATTAGACAGATTTT
>JAAYPD010000283.1 GCA_012520015.1 Methanomicrobiales archaeon | reverse complement strand
TTCCACGATGAAGGGTTCAGGCTGGTTCAGATATGCTGCAGCAGGGAAGGAGAAGGGTTTGAACTGACTTACAGTTTTGACAAGAACCTTGTGATGTCCCATCTTCGGATACCAGCTAACCAAAATACTCCTGTCCCAAGTATCTCGCGAATTTACCTTGCATCATTTGTGTACGAGAATGAGATTGCTGATCTTTTTGGTATTCCTTTTGCCGGAATAGCGGTTGATTACAAGGGGACTTTTATCAGGACCAGTGTTCCCCATCCGTTTGGAACGCCCCAGATAGAAGTAGTAAAAAGAAGACCTGATGAGACCGGAGGAAAAGCATGAGTAGACAGATAGTTGTGCCATTTGGGCCACAGCATCCGGTCCTTCCTGAGCCTATTCACCTTGACCTTGTCCTTGAGGATGAGCGGGTGGTGGAGGCGATTCCATCTATCGGTTATATTCACCGTGGCCTTGAAAAACTTGTCGAAAAGCGGGATTTCAAGGATTATGTCTTCATCTCTGAGCGTATATGTGGTATATGCAGCTTTATCCACGGAGCAACCTACTGCCAGAGTGTTGAGAAGATCATGGGAGTGGAGATTCCAAGACGTGCCGAATTTCTCAGGGCTATATGGTCTGAACACTCCAGGATGCATAGTCATCTCCTCTGGCTTGGGTGTTTTGCCGATAGCATGGGTTATGAAAATCTCTTCATGAACTGCTGGAAAGTCAGGGAGAAGATCCTTGATGTCATGGAACGGACAACAGGCGGCAGGATAATCCAGGGCGTAAACCGGGTTGGTGGTGTTAGCAGGGATATTGATGCAGAAGAACTTAAGCGGATTGCAAGTGGAATCCCGGGACTAAGGGCTGATTTCACCGAATTAACACGGATATTTGATGAGGATCTCACTGTTCAGACAAGAACCAAGGGGATTGGCATGCTGCCCAGAGATAAGGCCTGGGATCTTGGGGCGGTCGGCCCGGTTTTAAGGGGAAGCGGGCATGCTGTCGATACGAGATGTACAGGGTACGGGGCCTATGATGAACTTGATTTCAAACCGGTTGTCAGGAATGAATCTGATTGTTATGCAAGATGCATGGTAAGGGCAGAAGAACTTTTCACCTCGCTTGACCTTGTTGAAAATGCCATCGACCGGATTCCTGCCGGAGATATCCTGACAAAGGTGAGAGGTAATCCCACCGGTGAGTTCCATGCAAGGGCAGAGCAGCCAAGGGGAGAGGTTATTCATTATGTGAAAGCCAACGGGAAAAAAAACCTTGTTCGTCACAGGGTCAGAACCCCGACACTTGCAAATATCCCGCCACTTGTGCATATGCTGGCAGGCTGTGAACTTGCCGATGTCCCGGTGATTGTGCTGACTATCGACCCCTGTATCGGTTGCATGGAGCGGTGATCAACATGAAGATAGGAGTAATGGCAATCACCGTTCTGAAAAACCTTGTCAAAGGGCCTGATACTATCAGGTACCCTTCACAGCCGGCCAAGGTGACAGAGGCAACAAGGGGGCACCTGGTTAATCATATTGAAGATTGTACTTTCTGCAGCCTTTGCCAGATGCACTGCCCTGCTGATGCAATAAAAGTCAGCAGACCTGACAGGACATGGACCCTGAACCAGTTCCAGTGTGTTATATGCGGGTGTTGTATGAGTTACTGCCCGAAAGACTGTCTTTTAATTGAGCAGACTTATCTTCCACCTACAACAGAAGAAATTATTGTAACTCTTATAGGACCTGATGAAGAAAAGCCTGAAGAACAGAGGAACGGGGGGAACAGGGGATAAGGCTAAAGGGCGAAGAACTGGAGGGGGTGGTTCTACGCCACCAGGCAAAGACCACAGGGTTTGTCTCTTCACCTGATCGCCTGGTAATGCCTGGATGAACCCCTTCATTTCCAGTGCATCTCTCCTTATTTGACTACTAATATCTAATCCCCTCAATATTTTCCGGGTATATAAACCACCAGGATCCTGTCATACATCACTTTTCTGTATCATCATCAACAGGTACAAAATACCATGAATCACCCTCCCTGATCAGGAGAGCACAGGGCTTTGCATAAATCATCCCACCCTTATCTCCTTTCCATGCATGAAGATGTACAACAGGATATACTTCCCTTCCGGCTACCAGTACCGGGGGGCTTAGTATTGTAATCTTCTCATCCGGTTTCTGCATCTTTCTTTCCTCCCGTAAATACCAGATTTTTCAGGGCTTTCGGAGTTATCATCCTGCAAAGACTGACAAGGAGGGAGAATGGATATATTATGAGCGTTACAAGTCTCACTTCTCCTTCCAGTGCAGGCATATCAAAATCCGGAATGATGTAAATCTCAGTGTTTGCCGGAAGTAGTGGAATGATGGCCTGAATATATCCATATATAATTCCGGTTGTGCAAGGGTCGCCACACCCTATCCTGGCATGGCAGGAAAACGTATCGATCCTTAAATGACGCACAATCTGCCTGACTCCAGTAACAAATAATGGCAGATGATTAATGCCTTGCATGATCTTCTCATCATGTGATCTATAATCCCCGGTTGTTTCTCTCTTCTCCTCTCCTCCTATTGTCTGCACCGGGATTGAAAACAGCCTTCTCCCGTAGATCCTTATCTCCCCGTTTGTCACAATTTCACGAAATAAGGCAACACTGACCGGGCCGTAGCCCAAATCAGCCTCACCAGACAGCCGTGAAGAGTCCCTGGAGACGGCAAGTGAGATCTTCAGCGGAATCGTGTACAAAAATCCAGAAACAAGGAGTGAGAAGAGGATTATACCAGCCGTGATTACCAGGTCACCAGCCGGGGTGAACATTGACACTCCTGCTACTACTCTTCTTTCGCCTGGCTATCTGATGCTGATCCTTTCTCTTTTACAAGGTCGATGACCTGTGGGACGAGTGATTCGCTGAGTGCCGTTATCACCTGTGCTACAGGGTTCTCCTTCTTCAAAGAGAAGACCTGGATTCCTTCTGCTCCTTTGATCTCTTTATGCGCAACAAGAAGGGCCATTGGTTCAATTCCTCCGCCTCCTCCAGCGCCACTGCCATCTTCTTCCTTCTTTGTATTGCTACCTGCACCAAAGGCCATACCAAACCTGGTAACCGGGATGACCACTTTGTCTCCAAGATCAACCGGGTCTCCCATTACCCTCCTGGCAGATATCAGTTCACTGATATTTCTTGATGCTTCCCTGAGGATGTCTTCAGTTGCCATAATAGTTAGAAAGGTGGGTGTTAATATAAACCTGATGGTAACTGGTCAATATTGAAGCATCGTAAAAGAGGGTTGAAAAAAAGGGACCAGGAAGAACCCTGAATCAAGCTCCCAAATCATAGAGATTGGAGTAGTACCTTGCGAGTAATATCGTAGTGTACGGAGCGATGACAAGGTCAATCAGCCAGCCGATAACCGGTATGAAACCTATTACTGTATATATAATGAATACAACGATGAAGATCAGGATAAGTGCAATAATGTACTGAATCCACCCTATCTTCCCGATAGTGCTGGCTATTTCACCAAATGCAAATGCCTCTCCCATCCTTCCGGTTCTGGAAAACCTGACCATTCCGATGATGCCAAACAGGGAGAAAATGAATGCAACAACCATGAAAAGTATCAGGGAAATGCCACCAGTTGCAATAAGCATTCCAATATATGCAGCAGGGCTGTCAACATTCATCCCAAACATTGCAAGGCTTCCAAATCCTCCGCTTAAGAAGAAAACACCAAATCCTATGATGAATGGGATGATCATGTAGACAATCTCTATGATTATCATCTTAATTCCGTCGATGAACATCCCAAGGTACTCACCAGGTTCAGGAGCAGGTGTGGTTCCCTTCATAACCCGGAGTGAATAACCCAAAATAAGCGGGAAGATGATCGACGATATGATTAAGATGATCCATCTTACCCATTTTCCGATTAAACCCTCATTTACATAGCCAAATGAGTCACTAAGTAATTCGCCAATTCCCATTAGTGTCACCTCTGTAAAGGTACGTGATCAATAAACTTCTTGGTATTTATAGGTATTGTATGATTTACGACCGATGGAGGATTCTTTCAGGATGAAAATTTCACATGCCAAAGATAGTTACCCGCCACCCATCATGCATCAAATCTTCACAAAAAATTTTCTCTTCCCATGGCACCCTCAATCTCCGATCAAAAATGATGAGATAAGCCTCATCAGCACCACAACGGTCGGCATACCCGGTTATTTGTGCCATTCCATCCTTTATTGTCTGTTCACGGGATTTATGCAGGATTTTAAGTTCAATAACAACTCTCTGGACAGTCCCATCTTTTAGCGGCCATCTTATAAACAGGTCAGTGCGGGTCCTGCCAAGGCCATATTCCCTGTCAACTCTTCCACCACCATTTACTATTCGTTGAAGGAAGGCCTGGAGAAGGATATGTGGCCCGGCCTCCCTGTACTGGAATCTCTCAATCCAGCTCTCAGAATGTTCCCTGAAAAACTGTTGAAACTCCTGGATAAGCCTGGAAACATTAAGTCTTCCATCTTCGTTCACGAACCATGCCTGCCTGAGTGCCATCCCTGACTGGCTCTCCCAGGAGAGTTGTCTTGGGATTATCTCCTGGTATATCCTGTTTAAGATAGATATCTCCCCGTTAGGCGCCTGGGTGATTAGGCCAAGGTCTTTGACATATTCAATATCGTCGGAACGGAGCATTCCTTCATAAATGTCGCCTGTGAGTATGGGTTCAATTACCCTGCGTACCCGCTCCTCCTTCAGCTTGTCTGCCAGTTGATCAAGATGAGTTACCCTTCGTATGATAAGGTTCTCTTTTGCCTGTTCAACCAAAAAGTCCGTAATCGGATTATTACGGGCCTTCCCTTCTTCAAGTTCAAAGCAGGTCTCATATGCCAGGGCATTTACCAGCCAGGGTTGTCCTTTTGTAAGTGACCAGATAGACTTAAGGGCATTCTCTTCAAAAACCTGTCCAGTCTCCTTGGTATGCTCAAGGAGAAGAGATCTGGTCTCTTCTTCAGTAAAGTTACCAAGCCGGAGAGACTTTGCTTTTACATTAAATGCACTTCCCCCAGTGATGATCATCTTTTCAGACCCGGACAAAATGCGGTAATCACGGACATCCCTCACTCCGCAGAGAATAACCGTTGATGGAAACAGTTCTGGCCTTTTTGTATACCCTGCCCTGAGCTGCCGTAGAACGGAAATCAGGGTATCACCTACAAGGGCATCAATCTCATCGATGAAGAGAACCAGTGGTTTATCAAGGGTTTTACAAAAATCGGTAAGGATGGCAGTAAGAGCTGTGTCTTCACCCTTTTCCTCAATTGCCGTGTAAATCTGACCCGGAACCTGGCTGCCTGGAAATTTTTCTTCGATTGCATAAGCCAGCTGAGTTAGTACGGCCCTGATTCCACGTTTGACATCATCTCTTGCAGTCTGTCCTGGCTCGACATTAATATATAGAGCATGGAACTCCCCGCCCCGGTCCAGATGATCATTTAATGCAAAAAGACACGAGGTTTTTCCACTCTGCCTGGGAGCATGAAGCACAAAATACTTCTCCTGCCTGATAAGAGAAAGGACCTCTGCAAGGTCAAATCTGGAGAGAGGGGAGAGACAATAATGTTTATTGCAGTTTACCGGCCCGGCGGTGTTAAAAAACCTCATCTTGTAATCCTGTTTATCCTGAAGATGGATAGCCTTTATCCAGGGCAGCAGATGATTTTACAATACCCATTCATGCCCGTGTTCTTTCAGGTATTCGCGTCGCTCCCTGTAATCTGGCATAAGCTGTTCAACAGTCTGCCAAAAAGCCGGGGAATGGTCAGGATTTACTTTGTGTGCGATCTCATGAGCAATAACATACTCAATGATATTTTTCGGTGCCATGCACAATCTGAGGTTTAAAATAATATTTTTTGGTGTGCATGAACCCCACTTAGTCTTCTGGTCCCTGATTTTTATCGCTGGAACAGGCATCTGAAGTTGGTTTGCATAATGTTCAAAATAAGGAATTGAAAACACATAGAGTTGTGATTTAAAAAATAATGATACAGCCTGCCTGACTGCACTCTTTGTATGATATTCTATGAAATCCCCGGGAACTGAGATTATCAGCTCATCACCACAAAATCTCCAGAAAGTCTCATCTTCTCTGACTATCCTGATGGTTATCGTCCCTCCCATAAATGGAAATACCTCCCCATCCTGGTACCTCCGTTCCGGAGGGAGGGATCGTTTACTGGCGATAGTATGAGAATAAATCCAATTCGCTTTCTGGTCCATCAAAGCACTGATTTCTGTCGCAGGAACATGACGAGGAGATATAACACGCACGTTTCGGTTCTGGTCTACCTTGATAGTCGCCCTTTTTGCCCTGTCACTACGCCTGATCATGTA
>JAAYPD010000282.1 GCA_012520015.1 Methanomicrobiales archaeon | reverse complement strand
CTACTGTTCCGGTATTATTCCGGTAATAACCCTTCAAGCCCTTTTCTTCTGTCTATGAATCCTGGTGAATCAGCCTTCCGTGAATGTCTATCTCCCCCCGCCATATCCGGGTGCTCGAGATCCATCTTCCGTCCTCTGCAAGAACGCACCTGATCATGTGGATCTCAACACACGACCTTCCAAGTTCCCGCCTTTTCTGGTTGATACTCTGACCAACAGGAAAAGTCTCTTCGCTCACCACCAGGGCATCAAAGTCCACCTCAAGGGTAGACCCGAACTGATCATGCAATTTTTCAATCTCCCACTCTGCTTCAGGATTTAAAGACAAGATAAAGGAGACAAGTTCCCTGTACCGGTCATCGTAGGGATGAATCGGGTGACTTTTCCGGTTTGCAAAAGAGTCACTGGTTAGACCGATTATTACCGCCCCTTCCGGAGTTGCCAGTTCAAAGGCGCGTCTGATGAGAAGCTTGTGTCAGTCATGCAGAGGATCAAACGTGCCCCCCACCATAATTTTCATAGAAGTACTGTTTCATGCGATTTTATAAAATATATTGAGATCCGTTCACCCGGCCATGGCCTGGTGCATGAAACCGATGGATAACTCTTCTGCTAATTACTGATGCTATTATACCACCTGAGTCTAAACGTATGAGATAACCAGTCCATATCATGGTCCGGTTTATATGCCATTAACCTGTGAACGTCTTATGCAGATCCATCAGAATATCCAAAATTCTGCTTTTATTGCACCAAACTCGACCATAATTGGTGAAGTGAAAGCCGGCAGTGAGATAAGTGTCTGGTACGGAGCCGTGATCCGTGCAGATAAAGAAAGCATTACTATCGGTAACAGGTCCAATATCCAGGATAATTGCGTTGTTCATACATCAACCGGACACCCTGTCACCCTTGGAGATGACGTATCCGTCGGTCATGGCGCCATCCTTCACGGATGCACCATTGGCAGCACAGTTCTGGTAGGAATGGGTGCCGTCGTGCTAAACGGTGCAGTAATCGGGGATAATACCATCATCGGTGCAGGTGCCGTGGTCACGGAAGGTAAAGAGATACCCCCATTCTCCCTTGTTCTTGGTCTGCCAGGAAAAGTAATAAGGAAAATTTCAGAAGAAGAGGTTGAAAAGATAAAAAACAATGCCTCTGAGTACGTGAAACTTGCACGGATCCATGCCCATGAATGAAGCGGTAGTTGTAGGCGGGGGTATTGCAGGGATCACTGCCGCCCTGGATATCGCCGGCCATGGAATTCATGTCTCGCTGATCGAACGGGAACCCACAATTGGCGGTCATATGGCGATGCTTGACAAGACCTTTCCCACCAATGACTGTTCCATGTGTATTTTAAGCCCGAAGATGGTCGAGGTAGAAAGGCATCCAAATATCACCCTTCATACCTGCTCTGAGGTTACCGGAGTCGAAGGAAAGGCCGGGGACTTTCTGGTCCATGTAACCCGCCATCCAAGATATATCAGGGCTTCTGAATGTACCGACTGTGGTGACTGCACGGAAGTCTGCCCTGTCGAGGTTTATAACAGGTTCGATGCAGGGGTAGGTGTAAGAAAGGCCATCTACAAGGCTCACCCGCAGGTCGTTCCAAACCTTGTTATCCGGGACAGGGAACATTGCATCGACTGTGGCCTTTGCTATGATATCTGTGGAAAACAGGCAGTCCTCAGGGATGATGAAGATTCTGAAGAAGAGTTTGTCATCAGGGCTGGAACAATCATTCTGGCAACCGGTTATGATGTCTTTGATGCCAGGAAGAAGACTCCATACAAGTACCTCTCAATACCAGACATTATCACCAGCCTGGAGTTGGAACGTCTGATAAATGCAAGCGGTCCTACTGGTGGAAAGGTAAGAAGGATATCTGACGGACAAGTACCACGGGAGATAGTATTTATCCAGTGCGTTGGTTCCCGTGACATTCCGCTTGGCTGCACTTCCTGCTCTGCAGTATGCTGCATGTATGCCATAAAAAATGCCATGCTGATAAAAGAGAAAAACCCGGAGATAAATGTCACCATCCTATACATGGATATCAGGGCATATGGCAAGGGGTACGAGGAGTATTATGAGCGTGCAGTTAACCTTGGTGTAAAGTTTATCAGGGGAATGCCTGGAGATATCTATGCGATGGACGGGACCATAATGGTCCAGGTCGAAAATACCGAAACCCAGGAAATACTCAAGATCAATGCCAATTTAGTCGTATTATCGGTTGGGATAAGGCCTGCCCGGGATGCGTCTGCACTGGCTGAGCGGCTGGGGATAACCTGTGATGAATCTGGTTTTTTCCAGTGTTCTGATGAGAAATGCGGCCCTGTAATGACCTTAAAACCTGGCATCTTTATTGCCGGGACCTGCAGGGAACCGATGGATATACCTGACACGGTCATGGAAGGCGGAGCTGCTGCGATGAGGGCGGTAATAAGCCTGATGCAGGGGTGATCATGGAACCACTACGCCCAATCATTTTCCATCCCCATGTTCCGTCGATCGAATACATCGAGCAGACTCTTTTGCCAGATACCTGTGAGATAAGGACGGCAGAGTGTATCTCCGACCTTGCTGATGCAATAGTCCGTCTTGGTATCAGGGGTGCACCAGCCCTTGGATGCGCCGGTGCATCTGGCGTTGCATTGTCTGCTCTGCTGACAAAGGAAGACTCATTTCCGGCGTACTTAAAACAGGTGAGATCTGATGCTGATATTCTGAAAAGTACCCGTCCTACTGCGGTCAATCTGTTTTATGGTGTTGATTTTGTTCTTAACGCTGTGGAAAGTGCCCTTACCATTGAAGAGGCCAAAAGCCGGGCTGTCGATGCTGCAAGGGAGGTCATCAGGTCAGACAGCAGAACCTGCCATGCGATAGGAAAGACAGGGCTGTCTGTCATCCCTTACGGAGCCAGGATACTGACCCATTGCAATGCAGGAGCACTTGCCTGCGCCGAATGGGGGACTGCTCTTGGGGTTGTCCGCACTGCACATGAGGCAGGGAAGAAAGTGTCAGTATTTTCCTGTGAAACCCGGCCCTTATTACAGGGGGCCCGCCTTACCACATGGGAACTAATGAGGGACGGTATCGATGTAACCCTAATAACTGATTCCATGGCTGCCGTCCTCATGAGGAAAGGAAAGATAGACGTGGTAGTTGTCGGGGCAGACAGGATAGTCTCCGATGCAGTGTTTAATAAAATCGGGACATACATGCATGCAGTCTGTG
>JAAYPD010000281.1 GCA_012520015.1 Methanomicrobiales archaeon | reverse complement strand
TCATTGCCTCCGTGACCTTCGGAGTCTTTTTCTTCCTCTCAGGCGACTACGGGTACACGGTTATGGCTGCAGCCCTGTTAGGTTCATTGATTGCCTTCCTCTACTACAACCTGTCAAATGGGCCGAAGAAGATATTCATGGGTGATTCCGGGTCGCTGGTGATAGGGTTTACCCTTGCGGTTTTTGCCATACACTTCAATGAGCTGGTTGCAGCAGGTGATTCGGTTATAAAGCTTAAGTCCGCACCATCAGTCTCAATAGCTGTGCTGATACTTCCCATCTTTGACCTGATAAGGGTTGCGGTTCTCAGGATGTATGCACATAAAAGTATCATCATCGGCGATAAGCAGCACATCCATCACATGATGCTTCGGGCTGGTCTGAAGCACTGACAGGCTACATTGATTATGTCGCTGTTCAATATCTTCATCATAGGTGTTGCCTTCCTTCTTGACGGCCTGGGGATATTCCTGCTTGGGCTTCTGCTGCTTGCTCTCTGCCTTATCGCTACAGGGATACTCAGTGCCATTGTCAAAAGGAAAAATGCTCCCGTGCCAAAGATGGTAAAGGTTTCTGAGATGGCCGAGGTAACCGGCCTGAACTGAGAGGCACCGGTTTTTCGTTCCCTGCATTCGCCAGGCCATCTGCTTGATGATCTGTTCCCCTGAATTCATACTTCTACCGAAGGCATGCCGGTTTCGTGGTTACGTGACTGACGTTGCATCTGCATGTGAGATTTGGGAACGTAGTCAAAAAAAGCATAATTATTTACGGACGTAATCGAAATTAAACATAATAATTTTCGATTACAGCCGGAAAATATTATATTTGTTTGCGATTAAGATATGGTTGAAAGATATCTCGAAATAGTATTACTGGAGCATTTGTTTCAAAATAAAACGATTGTTTTATACGGTGCAAGACAGACCGGCAAGACCACACTTGTTAACGAGGTAGTCAGAAAGCTTGAAAAGAAGTCGCTGGTCCTTAGCGGTGATGATGCAGATATCAGGGCCCTGTTTGACAATGCCACGGCTGCCAGGTTCAGACCGGTAGTATCAGGCCATGAAATAGTTATTATTGATGAAGCTCAGAGAATACCGGATGCCGGACTGGGCATAAAGATAATACATGATAACTTCAGGGAGATACAGTTGATTGTTACAGGGTCATCCTCACTTGAGCTTGCGGCCAAAATCAAAGAACCCATGACAGGCCGGAAGTATGAGTTTTGTTTATTCCCTTTTTCTTTCGGAGAATTGTCAAAACACAATGGTTTCCTGGAGGAAAGGAGAACCCTGGAACAAAGGATGATATACGGGTCATATCCTGACGTAGTAGTTAATCCGGGTCGTGAGAAATGGATTCTGAAAGAGTTAACTTCAGATTATCTTTTTAAAGATATCCTGGCCATTGGTGGCATCAAAAAGCCTGTCCTGCTTGAAAAAATCGTAAAAGCACTTGCCCTGCAGGTTGGCAGTGAGGTCTCTTTCAATGAGGTTGCGCAGATATGTGGTTCTGATCAGGGAACGGTTGAGAG
>JAAYPD010000280.1 GCA_012520015.1 Methanomicrobiales archaeon | reverse complement strand
ACTTCTTAGGGGAAGAGGATATGTCCTTCCTGATGATGTAAAGGCAGTAGCACATGATGTTCTCCGGCACAGGATCCTTTTAACCTACCTTGCTGAGGCTGAAGAGATTGTTGTAGATTCAGTCATTGATGAGATAATTAGAATCGTTCCAATCCCCTGAACGGGTGCATAATGCCAGATAGTGAGAGTTATAGAGACCTGGTACAAAAAGTCAGAACGATTGATATTCTGACCAGGGCAAGGGTTAGCGGACAACAGGCCGGCGTTCATATCTCTCTTTTCAGGGGACAGGGCGTTGAATTCTCTGATATTCGGGAGTATATCGCCGGCGATGATATCCGTGCAATTGACTGGAAGATAACCGCAAGATATGGTATTCCTCATGTTAAGGAATTTGTCGAGGAAAGGGACCATACGATCTACCTGGTTGCAGATATATCAGGTTCAGGTAAATTTGGCAGTACAGCTACAAAATTTAGCACTTTACTCACATTATTAGCGACCATAAGCCTGTCTGCTGTACATTACCATGACAGGGTAGGTCTTATTCTTGTAACTGACAGGGTTGAAAAATTTATCCCGGCCAGAAGTGGCAGAAACCATGTTATTCATCTTATTCAGTCGGTGATCACCCACAAGCCCATGGCAGCAGGATCAGATCTCAGACCAGCTCTCTCGATGATCGTTCAAAGAGTCAGAAGGATGTCAACAGTGATACTTCTGTCCGATTTTCTGACTCCTGACTGCTCAAAAGAACTATCGATGGTAAAAAAGCATCATGATGTCCTGGCCATCCGGGTATCAGATCCACGAGAAGAGGAACTTTTGGATGTGGGCCTTATTGAACTTGAAGACGTTGAATCTGGCGAACAGATCCTGGTAGACACTTCAGATCCCGGTATCAGGTTAAGATACCAGGAGGAAATAGCCGGTCATAACCGGGAAATCTCTCTTATGATGAGAAGGTACAGGATACCATTTGTAAACATCAGAACTGGTGATGAATATCTGCCTTTACTTGAATACCTGATGAAATCCAGGCCTGGAGGTGAATTATGACCGGATTTTATAACCCTGAATGGCTCATAGCATTGATTATTCTGCCTTGTCTTTACTATTACTATCATTACCAGACAAACCGGAAGAAACAGGAGGCGATTGCCTTCTCACATATCGGTTTTTTGAAAAGTGCCCTGCATGGAAGCTCTATGTCTGCAAGGCCAAGGACTCTTTTCCTGTTAACTCTGGCTGCAGCCGGGTTTATTATTATAGGACTTGCAGATCCTCATATCCCATTAGAGCAGGCCAAAGAAGGAGTAAATGTGGTCCTGGTCCTTGATGTGTCCGGCAGCATGCAGGCGACCGATTATAAGCCTAACAGGATTGAATCATCCAAACAGTCTGCAGAGATCCTGTTAAGATCGCTTGATCCCAAAGATTATGCAGGAATTGTTACATTTGAATCCGGTGCAACAAGTGCAGCCTATCTCTCCCCAGATAAGGATCGCGTAATCAGGAAACTTCAGGCCATACAGGTGAAGGAGGGTGCAACGGCCATAGGAGACGGGCTTGCACTTGCAGTTGACATGGTCGAATCCATACCCAACCGGAAGAAGGTAGTCATACTATTATCTGACGGTGTAAACAATGCAGGTGTCATACACCCTGAATATGCTGCAAATTTTGCAAAAGAGAAAGGAATTCAGGTGTTTACTATTGGCATGGGTTCTGAAACACCCGTGGTTTTAGGATATGACTGGTTTGGGAATCCACAATATGCGACGGTTGATGAACAGATGTTGCAACAGATTGCAGAGATAACGAATGGTCGTTATTATAAATCCGTGGACGACCGGACCCTTTCAGAAGTCTATGCAGATCTGAATATAGAGATAGATCGTGAGATGGAAGATACCAGTATCAGTGAATGGCTTTTTATTGGTGCACTTATCCTGATATCCAGCGAAATGTTGCTTAGATATGGAAAAAGGAGGATTATTCAATGAATGTTAAAATCATCTTTTACATTCTTGCCGGCTTTTTGTTTGTCAGTGGAATTTTTGTGACTGCTGATGAGATATCTCTCTCTTCCGGGCAGTCGGATTATTATTACAAGATTGGAACAGATGCACGGGTACCTTTCACCATTGAAAGCACTTTTCCGGGAACACTTGGCGGCACACTTCAGTACAGCCTTACAAGGCACCAGGCTGACGAGGGTTTTTCAATATCACAGACTAATACCCAGTCTCAGTCCTTTCCCATCGCCCCTGGAAAGACCAGCCATGCGATAACTTTGACATCAGAAACAGAGACTGATTATGATCTCTCATTATTCTTATTATACCAGGACAAAGGGAAGGATTATGCCGTCGTCCTTCCATCCCTGACTGTCCATTTTGTGCAGGATCCAAGGCAATTCTCCCCTGACAAAAAGACTGTCCGCTCATCCACAACAGAGGCTACAAAGACACCAGCTTCGCCCCTGGCAGATCCTTTCAACCAGATGGAACGTGAGATGCAACAGATGAGAGAAGAGCAGCAGCAGTTAATGCAAAGTCTGTTCTCTCAGGGCTTTTCAGGGATGAGCTCCGGTTCTTCTCCAGGCTATCAAAACCCATCCCAGGCATTGCAGAATAACCAGATGCCTGCATCCACTTCAGCATTAAAACAGCAGATGATGGAAGAGACAAGACAGAATGAAGAGAATAAAAGAGAGCTTGCCAAGTCCCTGGAAAAAGATCCAATATTACTGCAACAATCAAAAGATTTGAGAGATGCCGGGTATAATCAGACTTCAGGACGTATCTCTCCAACTGGTCCGGGAAGCGGAGGAGTTGAAATCAGCTATGAGAACATGGAAGGAGAGGAGGTTTTGGCAAAGGGCGAAGCAGTAGATGGAAAGATAAAATCCCTGACCGCTGAAAAAACCGGTGAAATTCCTGTTCCTTCTGAACTTGGTTCTAATAGCACCTGGAATGAATTAAAAGATAAATTAGAAGAGAGCTCAATGCTTCCCTCTTCAGGTTCCATAACCAGGAATCCAGAGGAAACTATCATCAACCAGCAATTTCAAGGCCCTGATGGCAGAAATGCAACGATCACCGCCAGGATAGTTAATGGAACGGTTGAAGAGATTACATTGAAAAAAGATGAAGAATTCCCTATGCTCTGGGCGATCGGACTGATCTTGCTACTCCTCCTGGTCGTGCTCTGTCTTGGAGTTGCCTGGTGGTACTTTACTACCAGGGAAAATGCCGGTCAGATTGACGAGGAAAAACCATCATCTGATGAAGTAAGGCATCGCCCGCTTGAGATGCTGAGGCAGGCTGAGGAGTGCTATGTATCTGGTGAGAAGAAAGAAGGCTATGTCCTGCTTGGCCAGGCGATACGCATGCATATTTCAGATAACTATGGCAAAGGTGATGCCATTACAATAAAAGAGATAATATCAGGCTCCCGGACATTTGATCTTCCACATAAGGCTGAAATTTCTGAAATTATTGAAATTTTAAAAACATGCTCTCTTATTGAGTATGCAAAAGAGGAACCTGAAGATGAACTTTTCTTCAGATTTCTCAACCGGTCTTGTGAATTTATCAGTGAGGAATTGTCTGAGAGTTAAGCTTTGATCAAAGCATCCAAATATTTTCAGGGTTTAGAAGTAATATGGAAAAACCGTTCGGGGATGAGACAACCTGCCAGGTTTGTGGGAAACCAGCAATTGGCATGGAGATTCTTGGTTGTTGCAAATGCGTGGTCTGTGAAGAGCATGCAAGTATACATCTCCGAAACCTTTCTCCAGGTGAAAAACTGATATCCGATGCATGTTACTATGTCAGGTACAAAAAACCTGGCATTGATCCCTGATAAATAGAGGAATGCAATGCAGGATGAAAAAAAAGATCTAATCCTTTTACTGATAATTACTGCCGGAATTACCCTGTTCGGACTATTCCTTTTCTCCTTTGCACAGTCCGTCTTTATACCTGATTTGAAAGTCAGCTCGTATGATGCGTCTTTTTCCTGGGATGGTTCTTTAACTGAATCATATATTTATGACATCTCTGTCTCAAAGCAGCTTAGAAGTCTTAACAGGAAATTTGAAAGCCCTGTATACGAAGATCAGCAACCTGGAGCATATGTTCGTTTCATCTCAATTAAAACTCCGAAAGGAACTACAGGGTACATGAAAGATGCATATGGCAAAGTTATCCTGGCCAGTGAAGACAGTAGCATTCGCAGGGTTATAACCGACAGGGCAGGGAGAAATGAAGCGGGTGCATTTAACCCAGGATATTTTTCGTCCGGAAGCTATCCAGTCTCGTACTCCTGGAAAATTGTTCCTCCCGTAGAACGGGGAACTGATTATGATCACCTGAACATCGATCTGGCTACCTCACATGTACCATATGACTTTGTCAGAATAGAATTTCCAGCCCGGGGGGTATACGAGGTTTATCCACACCCTGCTGATCTTACGGTAACCAAAACCGGAGAGTCTTTTATTCTGACCGGGTCAGTTGCAGAGAATATCCCCCTGGGTTTTGAACTATTGATTGATCCAACTGTGACCAGCATGCTTGACGGGGAGGTCAGAGCGATTAATGGCCCTGTAAAAGAGAAGACAATCCAGGCCAACCCATGGTACTTATCCTTCACAAATCCACTGTACCGGTTGATAAACCTCCTGTCATCCCTGTTTTTATGCATGATCCCTGTACTGCTTCTTCTTCTCTGGTACAGATATGGGAGAGAGAGACAATATGATGTACCAGTGCACCTGAGCTTTGTCCCTGATACAAAGCTGAAACCCTGGTTAGTTTCGCTCATCTTTTCCGGAGATCCTGAAAAGTTCAGGGAAGAGGGACTTCATGCAACCCTCATTGATCTTCACCGCAGGGGGATTATCTCAATTAAAGAGCCTGATAAGAAAAGTTTCTCTATAAAGGTAATTAATGAGAATACGAGCGATCTCTATGAAAAACAGGTTATCAGGACCTTGTCTCTCTTGTCAGAGGAAGGCGAGGTGACAAATGAGACGTTTACACGTATTGCATCTGATGCCAATGCAAATATATCAATGAGATCCCAGCTCCTGGAGTTTCAAAAATCTTTTAAAGAGTTACCATCAGGAATTAAGGACCAGGTTGTATCTTCTTATATCAGGAATGGTCATGACCGCCTTGTGCCTCTTCTTGTCATTGCAACAGGTCTCTTCTTCATCTCACTGGTCCTGATATTTGTCGGGCCAGGCGACAGGATGCTGCTTTCGCAGGCGGTTTACAATAGTTCACTCTCTATCCTTCAGGTAATTATTGCATTCGTATTTCCACTATCCCTTTTTGGCACCTGGAAAGGAGACACATACAGGGAGAGGCTGGAGTGGGAATCATTTCGAAGATTTCTTTCAGATTCTGTAATGATGCAGCGGTATTCTCCTGAAGATGTCCTGATATGGGGAGACTGGATGGTATATGGGACTGCCCTTGGCGTCGGTGACAAGGTTTCCAAAACCATGAGGTCATTAGATATACAGGTTCCTGATCTCCCATCTGGCGGATGGTTTGCACCTGCTTTGTTTCACACCGGGTTTTCTCCTATGCTCGCCTATTCTCCTCCATCTTCCGGATCAGGAGGATCTTTTGGTGGAGGAGGATTTGGAGGCGGCGGAGGCTTTGGTGGTGGTGGTGCCGGGGGGTGGTGAAGTGAAAACACCTATCTTGTGGTGCAACCAATTATATACGGAATTTTTGAGGAAATATTGGGCAAGAGGTAACCAGCAGCTTTACACCCAGGGAAACAGAGGCTT
>JAAYPD010000279.1 GCA_012520015.1 Methanomicrobiales archaeon | reverse complement strand
TCACCTCATTCAGGAGGGGCATGACCCTCCGTCATCACTCATCAGCAGATGACGAATGTGCCATATAAGTTACGGCTGTGGGCGCTTAAAGGTTCGTAGTTCAGGCATCTTACCGGGTGACAGCATTTCCGGAAATGGGCAGATCCAGGGAGAAGTCATGCTGGTAGATGATCACATCGCGGTTTTTGTATAGTTCCCGAAGGTTCCGGGTGGGTATTGATATGTTATATCTCAGCCGTTCTTCCGGACCGACATAGAGCAGGTCTGCTTTGTACTGCTCCATCAACGGGATTGTAAGGTCAGGGTTCTCATAAATTGTTCTGATATCATTGCCCCGCACTCCATACCAGCCTTCCGGGGTATTGCCTCTCCACATATATTCATGAAACTGCCATCCCACGATGGTTGGTATTCCGGTAAATGAGGAGACCCTTGAGGTATACTGGTAATCATCACCAGCAGCCTCGACGATGACATGCTCTCCGGGAAGTGTCCGCAAAAATGCGATCGCCTCCGCATCCTCCTTGTGTGAATTCATGAGCCATGCCATGCCGTCAAGCGTCGGGGTATGAGGTCCATGCATGGTGGAGACTGCAACCGGAGGAACAATAAGACACAGACTTAGGAGGAGAATGAATGTGCACCGGATGACCTGCACTTTAATCCCCTGGCATCTTGCAATGTATGCATCCAGTTCATCTCCTGCCATCAGGGCTGCTGCTGTTCCGCAAAGCATCCATGCGCCGATATAGAGCTTGAAAACCGTGTTCATCCTGTAATAGATCTCTCCCATATTGTCTGCAAGGTAAAAGAGTTCACAAAAGAGCAGTATTGTAAGTCCTCCGGCTGCCAGAAGATCTGCAGGGCCTTTTCTCCTTTGAATGGCCAGAACCAGGAACAGGGCGGCAAGTGCTGCTGACAAGTACCCGGCAAAGAAGAACGGAATGATGGCTACCAGGATCCACGGAAACCTGACAAGACTTTTCCTGAATGAAAAAGCAAATGCAGCAAGAAACCAGCCGTGGACCATGATGAACTCTACGATATCTGTGGGTGTATGAACAAAGCCAATCCCTGCAATGCCCTGGGTATGCATGCCAAGAAGGAGCGGGCTTATCAGAAGGATGCTTATCACCGGTACAAGGAGTATGTATATTGCCCCTGCATATCCAGGTTTCCTGGTCCATCTTTCTCCCCGGTTTTTTATCATCTCCTGAATATTTTGCATCAGAATGACCGGTTTTTTCACGACTGATGCCATCGTACATTCTTTGCAAATTAACCACAGGCCTGTTGCAAGAATCATGGGCGCCCAGATAAGCACATCCCAGCTGTTTACAACAGGCGTTAACGAGAGTCCCAGTGCAGTCAAAATGATTATAAGGAGTCGTGTTTTTACTCCATTATTCCAGCATGTAACAGCAGTTATAACCATTAAAATCAGGAATGACTGGGCAAGGATGCCAAGCACATGGGCATGAACATCACCAAAAAGGAAAGAGAACAAGGGGTATTCATTGATGGTGTTTGTTATGACCCTGCTGCTGTCCCAGAGGAGAGTAAAAGACTGTGTCCCGGTAAGGGCCAGGTAAATAAAATATGGATTGACCATGAAGAAAGCAAGCACCGGAAGTAATCTTCCATTCTTTAAGACCAGGTGTCCAGTGCCGTAGAGGTTTACTGCGGAAAGTGCTGCAATCGTCGGGAGGGCAAGATTAAAAAGAATATTTGAAGGTATTCCTGCCATCATGGCAGGCGTTGCCATCATCCAGTGACCAAAGTAATAATACATGGTTAGAAACCCTCCTGCAAACCAGGGATCAAGGGGTGGGACCATGGGCACCCGGAGTATTGATGCAAGAAAGGCGTGGTCCATGAACTTTTCCGCCCCGTTTATATCCGGATTATATGCTCTTACGATGAGCATAGTGAAAAATACAAATAAAAAGAGCAGGTAATATCGCCATTCAGAAGGGATATCCCTGTAATAACCGTTTTTATGAAATACCACGGTGCATATAAAAGCAAGGACCATTGGAAGAAGACCGAAAACCGGGGGCAGGCCACAGAAGACTGCATACCAGGTTGAAAGGGCAGTCAGTATCATCCCGGAGGTCCATGATACAGGGACGGCCACGCGAGGAAGGAACTCTTTTATCCATGGATATAATGACAGGTGAAACAGGGTTATTAAAAAAAGCCATGATATCACTGCGATTATCTGTCCGATCTCGATCATGGGTTATGATTCATCCTTAAACCTTTTTCTGATACTATCGATAAGCTCAGGAATAACCCAGTCGCCAAGGTACATGATTGATACTGCCCCACCTATGAGGGTAATACCATTTTTAACCAGGTGGTCGATGACCGCAATAAGGGTGGATATCGCCGGGGCCGTGCCTGCAAGTTCAAAAATGATGGCAAGGGCAAATTCATAAGTCCCGACTCCACCGGGTGTAAGGGGAACCGCCTTAACAAGGTTTCCTGCGACAACCGCAAGCAAAGTTACCTGAAATGGTATATCCTGCCCGAACATGAGTGCAACAAGCTGACAGATAACAGTATCCAGTATCCAGATGCCAAGTGATGTCACCCCAAGCATGAAGGCAGAACGGGTAGTAAGAGAGGCACTCCTCATCTCGTCAAGCATCGACAGGAGATAGCCTATGTACTTATTATCTGTCTCAAACCGTCCGGTCAGTATGAGAACAAGGAAGAATAATCCTCCAAGTACGAGGGGTAGTATAAGCAGCATTAGCACCCACGAAGGTGCGTTCAGTACAAATAACACGGCACAAAGCCCTAATGCAGCAACAGAAATGATATCAAAGACCCGTTCAACAACGATGGAGGAGAGTCCACGGGAGATTGTAGTTTCATAATCATGTTTTAACAGGACAACCCTGATCAGGTCGCCAAGTCTTGCAGGAACAATGAGATTTACAGTTTGGGAGATAAAGATACAGGCAGTAGAGAAATTAACCGGTATTTTTACCTGCATTCCTGACAAAACCGTCTGGTACCTCCATCCCCTGACAAGCCATGCACAAAGGCAAAGCAGGCATGCCGGGATGAGATAGATGAACCCGACATAAGAGAGTGCATCAGCAAGGTCATCCCAGACACGGATGATCATAATCGCCAGGATTCCTGCGGCCAGTGCAACGGATAATACAACCGCCAGGATCTTACGATACATGAAGCTGCCACCAGAGCTGGAAAATTGCCTTTCCCATCCTCCAGATATCCCCACTCCTGACGGTGGTTCCTTCCCCTTCGGTCCACGCAACCGGGATTTCGGCAATACGGAGACCTTTGTGCTGACCCCTTACAAGGATCTCGGTATCCCAGAACCAGTGGATATCTCTGGTCTCGTCCAGGAGATCCCTGAGCACATCGGTTCTGAATGCTTTAAATCCGTACTGGTGATCAGACAGCCGGCTTTTTAGAATAAGCCGGACAAGAAAGTTGTAACCCCTGCTCTTTACTTCCCTGTCTGTACTCCTGGTGATCCTGCTGTCAGGAAGAAGACGTGAACCGGTTGCCATGTCATATCCACCGGCAATAAGGCCAAGAAGATCTCCAAGATGGGAGATATCAGTTGCCATATCCACGTCAAAATAGCAGAAAATCTCCCCTTTGGATATTTTTGCGGCAAGAGATAAGGCAGAACCTCTTCCAAGCCGCTCATCTCTGTGCATGTGGATGATCTGCGCATGTTCCCTGGCAAACTTAGCTGCAAGTTCAGACGAACCATCGGTGCTGGCATCCTCAGCGATGATAAGTTCATATTCATCTGAGATGGAGGAGATGGTCTCAAGGACTACTGGAACGGCTCTTCCAAGAGCCTGTACATCATTATACACCGGGATGACTATCGTGACCGGTTTTGATATCTTCACAAGTTCACTCCCTTCTTATCGGCCATCGCTGATATCTCACCTGCTGCCCTGAGACCCGCACGCACTGACCCTTCAATACTCCTCTCAGGATAATTTTCTTCTGAGAACATTCCGGCAAGGACAAGACCGGGCACTGATACTTTTTTCATCTTTTCATGGTACCCGGCAAGGTAAAGGGGGCCGGCATATGGATCATCAGACATCTGTGACCATGTTATCTCATCTTCCCTTACGGAAAATTTTATGCAGAAATCTTTTATCATCTTTTCCTTAAGTTCTGGCGAAGACGCTCCTGTATAGTAAGAGGCAAGATAGACGATATCCTCACCGTACCAGTCTCTTGGAGCAAAACAGGTATGAGCTATGACGGCCCCAAATGGCGCATCATCATAGAGATTTATCCAGTAAATCCCTTGCGTGACCGGTCGGACAAGTCCCATGGTCAGGCATGCCGCACCCTGGTATGGAATGTCAGGGATATCAAGGCCGGTCTCCCTGAGAAGACCTGGCGCTATGGTTGCAATAACTGTGTCGTACTCTTCACCGTTCACCTGCCACCCGTTTTCGCCCCCTGATATACTTGTTACAGGTGAATTTGTCCTTATTTCTCCTCCTTGTCCTGTTATCCTTTCTGATATTTCCCTGATAAACGAAGAAAATCCCCTGTCCAGGTATCCAAGCCTCTCACCAACCGGGCCCCTGTCTGATCGGATAGCAACCCTGCTTACAACCCATGCCGCAGAAATTTTTCCAGCATTCTGACCAAACTTGGAGTTTAAAAGAGGTCTGAAGAATGAATGGAAAATTTTCTCCCCAAGCTGCTCTGTAAGGAATTTTTCTGCGCTTATGTCATCAAGTTTTAAAAGATCAAAAGATCTGGATTTTTTCGTGAAAACTGCAAGCCTGAATTTATCAATCATGCTCAAATGGGGGTAACGAAGAATTTCAAAGGGCGTTGTGAGCGGATACAGCATTCCGTTAAATACTGTCCCGGTTGATCCCATTAACCACAAAACCTTGTGT
The DNA here is from genome assembly GCA_012520015.1 of Methanomicrobiales archaeon. GTDB lineage: Archaea > Halobacteriota > Methanomicrobia > Methanomicrobiales > Methanospirillaceae > Methanospirillum. The sequence continues at coordinate 305 of JAAYPD010000279.1, read as the reverse complement.
GAGAGATTTAATTCATCTAAAAGGTTCAAAAAACACGTATCTCCGGAGAAGAAATGATGGTAATACTTCTCAATGGAATAATTCTCCCGGTGATAAGATGAGAGCAGGCCTCCTATCTCTGCTGACTTTTCGTAAATTGTAATTTTATGGTCTTTGGAGAGCTTGTATGCCGAAACAAGCCCGGACACGCCCCCTCCTATTATTGCGATTCGCATATTCTGTAATAATCCCTTAGATATTCCCATCCTGCTCATTGAAGAAGCTTTTTGAATGTATAAAGGAAAGATGTACCAAATATTCAGAAT
>JAAYPD010000278.1 GCA_012520015.1 Methanomicrobiales archaeon | reverse complement strand
ATTCTGAATCAAAAAATCACCGAAAAGCAGGAACATTTCTAAAAACATTGAAAGATAAACGGGTTGAATGCGATTATTTTGATCACCTCACGGAAGATCCAAAAAGTATGGCGGATATATCAATAAAACTCGCAGATAATATAATTAATCTCATTCTGTGACCGAAATGCACTTCCAAACCATACAGTCGGACCTGGAAAAGAGATATGAGTGAAGCAATCTTTAACTTCTCTGAGATCAGACGAAAAGATGTCTGGAGTATTCCTCTCACCATGCTCAGGGAGGTTATCATTAACGCTCTTGTCCATGCAGATTATTCACAAATAGGAGCACCGATCCGGGTATCGTTCTTTGATGACCAGATAGAGGTTGAAAACCCAGGCATCCTCCTTTCTGGCATAAGTCAGGGGTTTCAAAGATTCGGAACCGGGTTATTGCCCGGGTGTTTCGGGAGCTGGATCCTATCGAGCAGTGGGGAACCGGGTTTCCCAGGGTAATTGGGGAGGCTGCTGAGCAGGGACTTTTGGAACCAGTTATCGAAGAGATCGGGATGCGGGTCAGGGTTACAGTTTTTCTTGCAGAGAATCGGGCGATATACATAACCGAACAAGTAACCGAACATGTAACCGAACAAGTAATCCGGCTTCTCCAATGTCTGAATGGTACACCCTTGAGTGTAAAAGAAGCGACGTCTTGCCTCGGATTGAATCACCGTCCTACGTTCATGCATGATTACCTGAAACCGGCTATTGATGCAGAATTTGCTGAGATGATCCAGCCCGATTCACCAAAGACTCCAACGCAGAAATACCGGATAACAAAAAATAGGAAAAAATTATCTGGGAATTCTGTGAAAAGGGACGGATAGAATGTATGATTTGTACCGATGATTGTTACTGTATGTTACCAATTACCTGCTCGTGGAAGACCTGAGGTTCACACCATCTCAAGGACATAATATGAGTCTGAATACAAGGAAAATACCTCTCTCCAACCATCGAAGCCTCCTACCAGAAATTCCGCACCCACTGGCAGGAGATGACCATAAACATGCTATCTCTCGAAGAGGAGAACAATAAAATATTTATCGAAACCTATGGCCTGCAGGACGAACTCTCCCCTGGAAAGAGAATCTGGCTTGTCTCATAAAGCAGAGACTCATCACCAGAATTAATAGTTACTGAGTGATCACCAGGTGGAGAAAGAAAAGCTCTGTCCTCTCCTCTTACCAGATTTGGCAAGGAACTTGTAATAAGACAATACATGGACAAGTATTATCGTGCAGGTTTATCGTTCACATCGTTCACCTGAAAAATTGAACGATAAAACCATATCGTTAAACATTACTCATGCAACGATTGAACTATGCTAATGAACATTGAAGATCTCATCTACCTGATAAAGCCCGGAGAGTCTGAAAAGCTTGAATTCAAGGAGAAGGTGGTGAAAGATATCCACCACGAAATTGCCGCTTTTGCAAATTCAGAAGGTGGAACAATACTGGTTGGTATATCAGACTCTGGAAAGATAATTGGCACAAACGTAAAAGATGCGATTGAGAAGATAACCAGTTCCATCTATTATTTTCTCTTCCCTATAAAGTAAAATGGTCGTTTAAAGAAGAGAAATGGATTGTTTTTCACTTCAATCGGGTAGATACCTTCACTTGCCGTCCTGACATCCTCTATTGTATAAAACGTATGGGGATGAAAGTCTCTTATCAGTGGTATAAGGTGGGGAATTTTCGACCTTTTTACAACCATGAAGATGATATGGACCGTCCCGTTTGCGCCTTCGCCGGCAAAGTTGGTAACCCCATAACCATACTGGCGCAGTCTTGCAATAAATTCCCCTGGTGGATGAGGGGTTATCAGCCGTATAATTGCCATCCCAAGTCTCATCCGTTCCTCAAGTTCCATCCCGATATATGTGCCTGATGCAAAACCTGCTCCATATGCAATATAACAGATAGGATTTGTGATATTTGCCATAACCTGCCCTATTGCAAGCAGCCAGATAGTTACTTCAAAGAACCCGAATACTGGAGCAATGTATTTAAATCCCTTTGCAATCAGGATATACCTGATGGTGCCAATAGAGACGTCGCAGATCCTTGCCAGAAAGATTAGAACCGGCACAACCCCAAATGCGAAAAGATCAGACGTGAGAAATCCGATTTCCATAAAGCAACTGAATACTCGGATGCTCTTCTAATTATAACTGTCGAACAAAGTGGAAATTTGGTGAAGATCTCCTGATGTTCATTTGATCCCATGCGTTCCGTTATAATGATAAGTTATCGGGACAAAAACCATCTCACTATGACAGGGACAATGTTAGTTGCCATCGACGGATCTCCTGAAGGGTTCAATGCCCTTATCTGGGTATTAGAACACATAAAAGAAGAAGGAAGAGCATGTGCCCTGTATGTTATCTCACCTTCGAAATATGCTGCACTTGACGGAGCAGCAGGGTACGAGGGCATTTCAACTTTACATGAGATACGCGAGCGGATAGTGCAGGAAGAGAAAGAGCAGGTCATCAACAGGGCAAAGGAACTTGCTCATGACCGGAATGTGGATGTCGAGATCATCGTAAGGATAGGTGATCCAAGGAATGAAATCTTAAAAACCGCTGAAGAAGTTGGTGCTTCCCTTATAGCGGTCGGCTCTACCGGGAAGGGTCTTGGGGCCAGGATCCTGCTTGGAAGTGTCAGCACCTATATCATGACCCATGCAAAAGTCAGCACAGTTGTGGTAAGGTAAAAGGTAAATTTCAGGTCTTCTGAAGTAACCACCATTCTTTTATTCTGGTATATCCAGTATAATGCATGAATAAGACAATTTTTCTGATGCTTATCCTGTTTACCCTGGCGTTTTTATCTGCCGGGTGTACATCCTTTGAAAGCTCAGAGCCATTGGCACTTTCAAAGGATGCAGTCTGGGAACCGGTCATGTATGAGGGAGAGAGCGATGAAAATACACTGTTTTCAGTCCCTTCCCCCCAAATGGCAGCAGGATATGCAGACAGGGCGTCAAAAAGGCTCCAGGTACAGGACCAGAAGATCATTAAAACAGCGAATATAAAGATTGAAGTTGCCAATGTTACGGCATCCGCAGAAGAAGTAAAAGAGATTGCAGGGCGGTATGATGGTCTTATCCAGTCCTTGTCGGTCTATGCCGGGACAAAAAACAGGTATACAGGTTCGGTTACGATAAGGGTCCCTGCCGAATATTTCGATGATGCTCTTGCAAAGATAAGTGCTATCGGAAGGGTTCTGTCAAGCTCAGTGAGCGCAGAAGACGTTACAGAAGAGTATGTTGACCTTGAGGCGCAGCGTGACTCCCTGTCAAATCAGCTTACACAATATAACCGTTTACTGTCCAGGGGCCAGAATGTCACTGAAATACTTGTTGTACAAAAGGAGATTGAACGGGTCCAGCTGGAGCTTGACCGTATTTTCGGCAGGATGAAGTATCTTGATAACCGGATAATGTTATCAACCATATCAGTAAGCCTGTCTGAACCTCTGCAGGTTGAGACTCCTGAAGGGTACTCAATACCCGGGGTTATAAGTGAAGGTATTGCAGGATTTGTGGACACCGTTGTCTGGCTGTTTATCGCAATTCTGACATTGTTACCTGTACTGATTCTTGCAGGGGCAGGCTACTGGGTATACCAGCGGAGAGTAAAGAACAGGCAGGGGTAAACAGTTGACCGAACCGGAAACAAGGGAATAATCAGGAACAGGAACAGCGAGCGGGAACATTATCCGGAATGCAGATAACAGGTGACCGGAACAGAGAAGAAAAGGTAAAGGATTAAGGCAGAAGATGAGTAAAACCAGGGAGATACTTGTGCTCAGGGATGTCCTGATCCCTGGAGGAAGGATTGCAGATATCACCATCGAAGACGGTCTTGTAAGGCATATCGGATCGGCATTGAGAGCTGATCTTGAGATTAATTGCAGGGGAAAGACGGTGCTCCCTGCAGGGACCGACTTACATGTCCACATGAGAGATGGTTCTCAAAAAGAGAAGGAGACATGGGAGAGCGGGACAAGGAGCGCAGTTGCCGGAGGGGTAACGGCAGTAGTGGATCAGCCAAATACTGTTCCTCCCCTGATTACTCCAGGAAGGGTAAAGGACCGGGTAAAACTTGCAGCCAACCAGAGTTTTGCAAGGTTTGCGATAAATGGCGGAGTTACAGGGGATGCAGACCTGAAAGGTATGTGGCAGGCAGGGGTTTTTGCATTTGGCGAGACATTTGCCGGTCCTTCAAGCTATGGGGAGACGGTTTCGTCAGATGTTCTTTCAAGCTCGATGAGAGAGATCTCAAAACTTGGTGGCCTTATGACCATACATGCCGAGCAGGTGACACAAGGCCAGGACTGTCTGCTCACTGATCATGATGATCTCCGCCCGGTCGCCGGGGAGGTTAAGGTGATAAAAGATGTTCTTGACCTGAACAGATCCAATGGCCGCTGCGATCTTTACTTTTGCCATCTCTCATCTGCTGATGCTGTCCGTGCAATACCAGGCAGTACTGCCATCCGTGAAGTAACCCCCCACCATCTCTTCCTGTCCTATGAGACATTTAATCCTGATGATGCGTACGGGAAAGTAAACCCTCCACTTCGCTCAGAGTCCGTGCGGCGGGAACTATTCTCATGCTGGGAGATGATTGATGTTATCGGGTCTGATCATGCCCCGCATACAAGAGAGGAAAAGGACCAGGAATTCATAAATGCGCCGTCTGGTATTCCGGGAGTAGAGACGATGATCCCACTGCTGATGGCCCTGGCAAAAGAGAAGAAGATTGGCATTACCGATATAATCACGAAAACCTCCACGGCACCCTCTGATATCCTTGGGATAAGGAGGGCCGGGTTCTTAAAAGGGGACAGGGCAGATTTTGCCATCTATCCGGATGAACTGACCGTTGTCCTGACCGATAACCTGCATAGTAATGCGGGCTGGTCTCCGTACGAAGGGATGAGAGCGGTATTTCCGGTGCAGACAATCCTTGGCGGAGAGGTTATTTTCGATAACGGAGAATTTTTCCGGCCTGAATTTACAGACAATACATCAGGTACAGGGCTATGGATTCCAGGAAGAGGTTATAGCCTTTGAAAGCAAATTAACAGGTAGTGCCTCTCCTCGTTTCCATAGGTCCCCGGGTGATAAGATGAGGACTCATAGGGTGATCCACGGGACAACCCGGAAACGGTACATTTAAAGGCACCGCCTGGCTGAGGGCGTTTAATAGGTGAAGAACGGCAAAAGCCACTTGTGATCCATATTTGTTAGTGCCAGGCGACAGTTCTGATTTTACCGGATTTTTTACAAACTTACAAAACCCGGGACTTATCTTCTCTCATCCGGATATCATTTCACCAAACCCAGGAAAAGAGATTATTCAGGGAAATCTCCTTGGATCTGTTAT
>JAAYPD010000277.1 GCA_012520015.1 Methanomicrobiales archaeon | reverse complement strand
CTTTATTTAATGTGCTCATCTTAAATGATTCTAAAATCCGATCGATACCTGTCTTTTTCTCAGAAATGGAGCATGATGATTCCCAGTTTTCAGAAACTAATCTATTTACCTCATCGAGACTTTCTATCAGTTTCTCTTCCAGAGGTGCGAGAATATCATATTCGATTTCAGAGACTACTCGGGGAGGAATATTAGATGTGCGGATCAACTCAAGATGTCGCTGAAAAATATCCTCTGAGTTCGTAGCTATTGCTCTCTTCATGCAACTGACATTTGGCTTTACTAACATTCCCCAAATGTCGGTTTTTAGTGAGTTAAAATCATCAAGCGTAGCGAGAGGTTCAAAGTCAGACCGTTGTTCGATCTCCTCAAAAAAAACCCAATATCTCTCATCTTTAAAGAGTTTCGCCCATCGCTCAAAAATACGCGCCCATTGTTTAGTATTCTCTGCGTTTATATCCTGTTTAAGATAGTATGCATGACAGAGAATCGCAAGATTGATTGATGCTGACAATTCCTCAGATGTACTCCATACACTTATTGCATCAGTATATTGGCCTTTTTTTAATTTATCAAGAGCTTCAGCATCATTTTGATTAACGTTAATAAACCAAAAAAGCCTCTCACTAATGCGCAACCTTGGTGTTTCAATACAGTTTTGTGCATCACGAAGTGATCTTTCATCCCTTGGAATTCGATTCAGGAAGTCCAGTGGATCAGATATTAGAATCGGAGCGCCTAACTTCGCCCGAGTTTTTGAAGCCTGTTGAGCACTCTTTATTTCTTTTTTATGAGTATTGCTTTCAACTCCAAAAATCCTGAATGCATTAGTGTCATACATTGTTGAAATTTCTTCCTTACTGGTAGGGTGTGTTAACGACGCTGGATTTAATTTCATGGGTTGTTCAGGTCCTCGTTTAACGTCGAAAGCAGCTTCACAATTCTTACAATACAAAGGGGGACTTTCATCCCACTCGTGTGGGATCCCACACTTAGGACATTTTAAAATATGGAATACCATTGAGTGTCTATTGACCTACTTTGCGATAAATATTTAGATAGGGAAAGGTCTTCAAGTAGAGGCGCGCAGATATACACCCTTGATATTCACTCTCAAATAGTGTACTGATCTTCTGGTTCCCTTTTCTTGTTCCCTTTATCTCTACCAGGACGCTTTCGGCGCGGTTTACAATTAGATTCACATTCACTCCCATTTCCATCTTGGAATTTTTCTGGCTTCTCAAACTTCAGGCGCTCTATCCACCGTTGCTCGCATTTAACGATGCAAAAACTCCACCTACCTTGGATATGCGTCGTTACGCGAGGCCATTCAGGTATTCTCATACTCCAGATACCCTTGCTTCTAGGCAGCAAGAACACCAATACGCTCCAAACAAACCGGAGAAACCCGGAGGTACTTCTCATCAAACGATCTCTATCGTCCCCCGGATGCCCTCCAGAGCACCGGGGATCAGTTCTTTTGCCATGCACCACCCGGCCCGGGGGTCGTCTTTATGGAAGATGCCGAACATCCACGATGCGCAAAACCCCAGTCCATGATAGGTCTCGGATTCGCCGCAGAGGAAGACCGCGGTATATCCCATCTCGCGGGCGATCTGGAAAGCCCGGTCCATCATGGCGCGGGCGATGCCCTGCCGGAACCGGTCCGGGCGGACGCTGATCGGGGATAGCACCAGGGAGGTGACCGGGCCGTCGTTCGTGGCAATTACGGTTGCATACAACACAATCTGTCCTACTATGCTACCTTCTGCATCCTCCGCCACCAGCGAGAGTTCGGGGATGAACGTCTCCTTTCCTCTCAGTTCGTTCAGGTAATCCGCTTCGGTTCCATCCGAATGGGCGGTTGTGGCAAACGACCTCTTTACGAGTTG
>JAAYPD010000276.1 GCA_012520015.1 Methanomicrobiales archaeon | reverse complement strand
CATTCCTTCACTTTATCCCAGGGCTTTATCCAGTCCAGCTCCCTGGCTTTTTCTGCCCAGAACCCATCCGGATCAGACAAAAACTCTGCATATGCCTTTTTATAATCACCAAGGGCAGAGTTTTCCAGGTAAGACGGATCCGGGATGTAGGTTTTGCTGTCCAGTTTGACATCGAAATTTTCAGCCATCTTAAGTACCACCATCTGGTTCACGCAGAGGTATTCAGGTTCAGGCAGACATTGCTTATACCTGACTTTTCATTGATCGGCAAAACAATGATTGCCGATCACATGATCAATCGTGTAGAATAAAAAATTAATATAACATTGCATATGTCGGACATAAATGTCGATCATATTGAAACTGAAAATTCATGATTGTTTTTGAAAAATACTTTGAAAAATTAATTGCATCACTTAACTTCCAAAACATATTTTTCAAATCTCATATTTTAGATAAAAAAAAATTGCAAGTTCGCGCAATGCCTTACATATTCGTTCTTCCAGGACCTTAGTGACATTCGCATTGTAAAATCCCAAGCTTTAAACCAGGATTAGTCCTGGATTGGTCCCGGTTATACATCTCCCTTTGTCCTTGGTAACAACAAAGGTGTTCTCTATCCCCACCATCCCGACACCAGTTATTCCCTTCTTTGGTTCAAGAGCAAAGACCATATTCTCTTCTAATGGTTCATCAAATCCTTCAGCAATTACCGGGATTTCGTCTATCAGCAGGCCAACCCCATGGCCCAGGAACTTAACCCTCCGATCCCTGTATCCCATGAAATTCTCCAAAAATTCTGGCTCCAGTCTTGCCATCACTTCTCTGTATACCTGTGACGGAATATTTCCAGGGATGAGGAGTGATGCCACATGATTTTGCACCTCCACACATCGGTTGTGCTGTGCAATAACTTCATCCGGAAGAGGTGCTCCAAACATATAGGTCATGGTCTTGTCAGTATGATACCCGCCAAATCCGCATCCCACGTCAACAAAGACAAGGTCGCCCTTTTTCAGTCTTCTCTTCCGGTCACCAAGGAGCGGAACTGCGGGGCATAACCCGACCGAACCGCCTGGACCGTCAAAGGATGTAGGATATAATGAATTTTCACCAAATCCAATCTGGCCAAGAAGCATCTCGGTATTAAATGATCCAAACCTGGAAATACCATGATGCCCTTCATCAACCAGTAATGTATAAAGACTGCTTGCAAGTTCACTCTCGCGCATTCCCTCTTTTAGCATGTCTGGCACACATTCTTCAAGAACCCGTTCATGGATCCTGCCTGACTTCTCCATCAATGAAAGTTCAAACTGACTCTTAACCGCTCTCACCATTGCAATATCCAGGTCCAAAGACTCTGCACGTTTGAAAGGAAAATGCCTGGAAAATCTCTTGTAAAAGCCAAGTGGGACTATTTCAGTCTCCAGGTATACTGTATCCGGAAGGGTAGTGTACATCTTTGCAGCATCACGAAAACTGCCCATTTTTTCTATAACCGGAAAGTCAGATTCGGCCTTGGCCCGCTCATAACTCTTCCTTACCCAGAGCACTGCTTCATCATCCCGCGGAATGAAGAGCATGCTGTCCTGCATGGTTCCGGTCAGGTAGTAAAGGTTGATGTTTCCAAAGATCACTGCCATCTCCCAGTCTGGCTTTTGCTCTTCCATCCGCCTCTTAAACCGATCCATCCTTGCTGTTAACTCGGAACCTGGTACATGACTATCCATAATACCTCTTTGACGCGAACCATGATAGGATCTGTCATGGCAGTATGAAAAAAACCATAGTTGGTAACTCTTAATAAGGTAAATAAACAAGAGTAATCATGGCGGGTTTTCTTTCAATTCGTTCAATCAACAAAAAAATTTTATTCGCTGGTTTAATTTCCCTGCTTGTGGTAGCAAGTGTGATT
>JAAYPD010000275.1 GCA_012520015.1 Methanomicrobiales archaeon | reverse complement strand
TACATTTCTCTATTTCCTTCGCTGTCAAAGGGTGCTTTTTGTGTAAAAAATCGACACAACGAAATATATGTGCTATTTAATTATTTCGATCAATCGGTTTGATATGACTCTATTTTACCAACTCAAGTGATAAACGTAGTTCATCAATCCGGAGGCAGGGGACTGATGGGGTGAAAAGACTGACCGGATCTGGCATCAGGATCGTCTCTTTGATATCACAAGGTACAGACCATGGCTGTTCTCCATTGTACAGGACGATCGGGATAATACCAGGAAGGCTGTCGGATGGAACAATTACTCTGGTAGGGATCAGATCCTGCCAGAGGAGAACCATGTATGACATCACCCGAACCGGCATGCTATGATCTGGTCTGGACTGAAAATCTATGAGCAGATAGAGAATAAGAGTTCTGTCTCCATATCTAATTCACCAGATTATATCATCTTCTCGTTCCCTCAGGTCATCGGTGACATAACTTCCGTTACAGCGTTCAAGTCTGGTAAAGTCTCAATCTGCTGCAAGGCGGGGATCCAAAAATCCTTTGATAAGATCAGCAATCATCTCTGGATGGCTGAATAATCGTTTGTATGGGTGATCAGAGTCATTCATCAGGATAAATCCGTATATTATAAGATCATCTTATATATAATATTCCCGAAATTTAACTCAGAAACCAATTATAGGGGATTTTACCAGCTCTTTGGAACGAAATTATCAGCATTTACTATGCTTGCACTGTCACCTGTTGCTTTTATCACAAATAATCCGTTTTTTTCTGCCATTGCTGATGAGCCGGTATCTTCGGATATGAATGCAACTGCTCCGTATACTATCTTATCTGCATATTCAGGCATCCAGTCTTTTGCCTGCGCAAGTTTTTTCAGAAAAAGTCTGATATCTTCCGGTGTTAATGTTGTTTTTACTTCAACTATCACCATCTCGGTATTGTTTATTGTAATGATGTCAAATTCGAAGTTTATTCCGTCACGACGACCTTTTCTTCCTTCTATAATATCAATAACGTTTATTCCTCTCTGGTTCAGGAGAGTGACAATATCTCCGTCAAACAGGGATTCAACAAGATTTCCCCATTCGGAAATGAACAGATATTTCTGTTGTTTTAACGTTATGTCGGTTTCTTTGAATTTTTCACTAAGCATCCTGTCAGTCTCCTTATACTTTATTTCGGTTTCCTGAAACATCAACCAGACTTTTTCAAATGACAAAGGACTATCTGTACTGGTATTGTCTGACGGGGGAGTTTTTGGTTTTGATGAAGGTGTTATACCTGCTTAATTATTGCATCGGCAGATATTATCATTTCCGGATTATATGCTCTTAATGAGTAGTTGACATGATTTTCCAGGGAAAGTATCTCATAAAAATATCTCAAATCAAGGTTATTTTTGAAATTAAGCCTTGATTTTAATCTGTATGAACTGATATAGGCCGGTTAGGGCAAATTACTGTTATTTAGGGATTTATTTGCCAGTTACTCAATGTACGGCAGACATATAGCGGCACGTTATTGCTTATTCCCATGGACCATGGTATATATTGCCTTGCCATGAGATCCTTGCTTTATGGCCTGCTATTGGAACCCATTAGTATTACAAATTAGACAAATCGTGACACTCACACGATAGTTCTCATAGCCCACAATAAAACAGGGAAGGTGATATCAATTGGTTGGAAATTATCAAACTATGGAGATCTTTATTTTCTTCTTCGCCAAACAGGAGTCTGAATACAAAGTCGTTTTTGGGTGACAGTATGTACGGTCCGGTTCCGTTTGATATTTTCCGTGGTTTGCTGTTCGGTTTCAATTTCTCATCTTCCGGTCAGGCCCTTAATTTTTCGCGGTCATGATATATATAATAAGTGAAATATAACCTGGGGTCTATTGTGGAAAGGTCACAGGAACCGAGCAGAATGGACGATGGCTAAAGAAACGCCGGGAATAACTAATATATGAACTTGATTACGGGCATTATGCTGATTTTGTTCTTCCCGAAAACCGGATGATAACCGATAGCCAAAGATATAATCAAAATTTATTGAAAAAAGGGGTTTAAAGGTTATTGTTCTCTTAACTTTTTTACTTCTTCCTGTGAGAGACCTGTGACTTTTGATATTGTATCATCATCCATTCCAAGAGCAACAAGGTTTATGGCAACTTTCCTTCCGGCAATGGCCATACCCTCTTCTTTACCTTCTACTTTCCCTTTTTTTATACCTATCTCAATGCCCTCTTCCCTTCCCTCTACTTTGCCTTTTTCTCTCCCTATCTCAATACCTTCTTCCCTTCCCTCTACTTTGCCTTTTTCTCTCCCTATCTCAATACCCTTTTCCATCCCGGCCTTTTCCGCAAGCTGGAGCATCATCTTCCTTTCAAAAAGATACTCTTCTCTTTCTTCATATTTCTGCCTTGTCTCCTCATCCATGCTCATCGACATGAGGAGATTTGTTGCTTTTTTGATTGAAGGGCTTGCTTCGGATAACATGATTAATTCCT
>JAAYPD010000274.1 GCA_012520015.1 Methanomicrobiales archaeon | reverse complement strand
GATAGGAAGGCCAGGGGGGTTTGCCATCTCACCGACAAGGAATGAACCATTTACCTGGTACAGGCCAATGGCCGCGATGATTATCATCGGTTCAACTGCCATCAGTTGAATAAGTTCTCTTTCTGCTCCGATATGGGCATAGGGGGAGTATGAGACATATGCACCAAGTACAAGGAAGACATGTCCAAGGGTAAAGGCAAATATGACAAGCAGTATGTCTCCGCCGGCAAAGAAGAGTGCCCCGGTGAATACGATAAAGATGAGATAGCAGAAGATGAAAAAGCTCTGTGCTCCCCATACTGCCACCTGTCTCTTCTGGAATAACTTCCCGATATCGTACAAGGGCTGAAGAACAGGTGGTCCTACTCTCCCCTGCATCCTTGCAGTCAGTATACGGTCAAGTCCGGTGATAAGAACTCCTACAACAGGTGCAAGGATGATAAACAGCCCTGCTGCAAGGAAAGGGTCCAACTGGCTCATAACCCACCTCCTATGATAAGGACGTTTAGCAACAGGACTATCAGGAAAATACCAATCCCCACACTTATTCGAGCAAGTCGCTCTTCACCAAAAATATGGTCCAGATAGTAATTTGAAAGAGTTATCTCCCGGTTTATTCCACAGCTGCCGGTAAACACGGCTGTCCTGGTTTCCGGAATGCCGCACAGATACCTTGGCACCCGTCTTGCAGAATGGGTGAACCTTGCAAGGGAAAATGGCATGATGAGAACTAAAAAGAGCATCATGAACATTATCTCAATATTACTTAGCGAGATCAGATCGGCAACCGACTGGTACAGGGAAAGAAGCCAGGGTTCAATAAGGTACCATGATATTACCGGAAATCCAAAACATACTCCGATGGTCAGCATCGAGAGAATATAAAGGATTATTTTTTCAGATCCAGGAATCCCGGACTCATCTTTCTGATGGGGTTCTCCAAGTGCAATGAGTTTTCCCATCCATTTTGACCAGAAAAATGCGGTAATCCCACTGCCATATGCGATGATTATGACAAGGAGGATCCCATATGGAGGGACCGATTCCACGAATGCATGAAGCGATGCCCATTTTGAGATTAACATCCCGAACGGTGCAAGAAACATTCCTGCGATTCCGATAAGGATTATCATAGTGATTCTGGGCATCCTGGTAACAAGCCCTGTCATGTCCTCAATATCCCTGCTGTGAATCTGGTGTTCCACAGTTCCGACTGAGAGGAATAACAGCGATTTTGCGATTGCATGAAAGATTATCAGCAGTATTGCAGCCCAGAGTGCTTCTGCCGTTCCTACACCACAACATGCAACTATCAGCCCAAGATTTGCAATAGTTGAATATGCCAGCACTTTCTTGGCATTACTTTGCGATATGGCTATTGCTGATGCAGCAAGGAAGGTGATGCCACCGACGAGGGCAATAAGGATTCCTACTATCTGTCCTTCAAATACCGGGGCAAACCTTGCAATAATGTAGACTCCTGCTTTTACCATGGTACTTGAGTGCAGAAGGGCTGACACCGGAGTTGGTGCAACCAGGGCCCCGACAAGCCATGATGAAAAGGGGAACTGTGCAGATTTTGCAAGTCCTGCAACGGCCATGAGCCCTGCAGGCACAAGGGCAAGTCCGGGTCCTGCCGCAATCAGCTCATGAAGGCCGATAAGCCCTGAACCCCCGGTAAGGAAGATGACAAGTAAAGCCACCGGAATACATGCCCCTCCGACCAGGTTGTAGAGCAAGGCTCTGAATGCATTATTCACCGCTTCATCTGTCCCCGGATACCTTATAAGAAGGTATGAGCAGAGCGTGGTAATCTCCCAGAAGAAAAATAGCCATAATAGGTTATTTGAAAAGACAACTCCAAACATGGCAGACAGGAAGAGGAACATAACTCCAAAGAACCGGGGTCTTTTATCCGGGCGGTCCGGGTGTTCTGCCTGGTACTCACGCATGTATCCAAGGGCATAAATACAGATAAGACCGCCGATCACTCCGATTATTGCAGCCATGATCCCGGAGAGCTGATCCGAGAATAATTCCGGAATATGAACATGATTGATTAGGCCCAGGTATTCCACAGCGCACAGGAGAATTAGTTGCAGTGCTGCGATACCAGTAACCAGGTACTGCCTGGCTTTAGTGCTGATAAAGATAATATATCCACTTATTATTATATCGCCAATAAAGATGAGTAAACCAATCACATCAACCGGGACGGAATGGTAAACTGCCTGGGTTGTGATACTGTCAGCAAGAGCAATGAGCGAGACAATCCCAACGAGGACAGCCCCGATTATTACTGCCGCTCTTCTGAAATTTTCGCCCTGAATGAGTGTGAGCAGGCCAGCCATCAGAAGAGGAAAAAGTATCAGGAAGATGAGCAGTTCCATGTATGTACCGTTTGAAATAATCTATATTTATCATTATTTATCATGAAGTTTTATTAAAAAAACAAAGATAATGTAGGTTTTCAGGTTTTTATGACTAAATACTTTAATTTTCCCAGTGATTTCCGGACTGCTGATAATGTTCTTATTACCATGAATCTTCTGCATCCGGCCTGGTGTTCTTTTATTTAACCTGGCTTCTGTCCATCCATTATCTGTAAAATAGTGATATTTTTAAAAAATAAGAGATTTACCGGTTTTTATGCTTATTTTAATGAATCGGTAAAACAACAACCAAACTTCTCCTGGTTTTGGCATTTCCCTAAATATATTGCTTAAATGGCTTCACACGATAGTGTGATGCGTGAGTGGTATTACTGGATCACAGAATAAGATTGTCTGATTTCCGGCCCATAACAGATCAGATGATCTCCGGATGCCTGAAACAAATTTTAATTACGGGAGAATTTCGCTCTGTTTTCCAGCCAGTTCCCGTGCAATTCCTGCAACATACTTTCCCTGGTATCGTGCACCCGCAAGTTCATTTGCAGATGGAAACCGCTCATTTGACCCTCCCGCTATGGTTGAAGCCCCATATGGTGAACACCCGCTAATCTCATCCATTGTTGTCTGACCGGCGAAGGTGTATGGCAGTCCTGCAATGATCATGCCATGATGAAGGAGAGTGATATGCATCGAGAGGATAGTTGACTCCTGGCCACCGTGCTGTGTTCCACTGCTCGTAAAAACGCTGCCAACTTTACCGGCAAGGGCTCCACGACTCCAGATTCCACCAGTAGCGTCAAGAAATGATCTCATCTGACCGGTCATATTTCCAAACCGTGTTGGTGTCCCAAATATTATGGCATCTGCTTTCGCCAGTTCATCAGGAGTTATCACCGGAAGTTTTTGAAATTCTGCCTGGAATGATTTCGCTCCCATTTTCTCAATCACAACATCAGGTAAAGTTTCTGGAACCCTGAATAATTCAGCCTCAAATCCTGCATCACGGACGCCTTCTGATACGGCCTGAGCCATTTTATGTATATGGCCATAAAGTGAGTAATAAACAATGAAAATCCGTACTGACATAATATCGCCTGGTAAAGGATTTGTTAATAATACAACAAGATATAGATTCGGATCTCATCGGATAGCAGAAGAGAGGTAACGAAGTACTGTGAATATCTGGAAAATTTCATTCAGTCAAAAACTTCGATCTTTTACATTCCTGAAAGATCAAAGACATGCAAAAAATTATGGAGTTCTGATGACTCCTGATATACAGCATTCATCCGGCCTGGCATCAGGGATTGCGGTTTTCAGCCAGCATCGTGCATTTTCACCTTGAACTCCGGGTTTCACATATGTATAAGCCATGCATTTCTCTTCCTCCCTGCATGCATTTGCACATGCATCCGGATCAGGTACGGAGAGATCAAATGAGGTGTAATCCTCCTCTGGCCGGTTAGTATCAGGTTCCATGTCAGTTTTCGGAATGTTGATTGTAATGTCGGACTGATTGTAGAGGATAGCTAAAAACCCCCAGTTTTTTTGAATGAATATATAAAGAGTATTTATACTCAAAAACCTCAAAGGGGGATTATTAGCTATTCTCTCTAGTAATTTTCCATTCGTAAAGCAACTTTTTTGGGCATTACCATGGGAACCCCACTGTTTGAACATACAGAACAGGTATTATGGTATATCCTGTCAAGAATATCCTGGTTAATCGTTTCATCAGGCATTCCTTCCCCCACAATCCCATGATTTGATATGACAATCACTTTATCGCAAAACCATGCAACATGATTTGGATCATGACTACATGCAAGGATTGTTTTTCCCTCCGCCACAATATCTTCCATGAGTCCCCAGATTTTCATCTGGTTTTGAAAATCAAGTGCAGATGTCGGTTCATCCAGGAATAGTAGCGGAGTGTCCTGGGCGATAGCCCTTGCCATGAGTACCATCTGTCTTTGACCACCGGACAGTTGATTATATGGTTCATCTGCAATATCCAGGATATCAAGCTGGTCCATTGCATCCCTGGCTATCTGCTTATCCTGCCTTTTTATACCGAAAAATCCTTTGATGTGCGGGGTGCGTCCCATCAAAACCACCTCACGTGACAGGTAGGGAAATGGCGGTTTATGCTCCTGGGGAACATAAGCCACGGTTTTAGCCAGTTCCTCCACAGAACGGCTGCTCACGTCAACAGAATTCATCCTGATACTACCTTGCTCTATTGGCAGAAACCTGAGGCAACATTTGAAAAGCGTTGTTTTTCCGGATCCGTTTGGACCAAACAATCCACATAATTGTCCAGGTTCAACAGAGAAGGAAACATCTGATAATATCGGTTTTTGCGTATACCGAAATGAGAGATCTGAAATACGTAACATGATAATCACCCCAGAATACTTTTTCCTTTATTTCTGAGCAGGTAGCAAAGGTATGGAGCACCCAGGAGAGAAGTGATGATGCCTATTGGAATTTCAGTCATTGTTATTGTCCGGGCCAGGGTATCACATACAAGCAGGTAAAATGCTCCCATTAAAAAACAGGCAGGGATTACAAAACGGTTGTCAGGCCCAAGCAATAATCGTGATGCATGGGGCATCATAAGGCCAACCCATGCGATAATTCCAACCAGGGAAACAGAAAATGCAGTAACGGCTGTTGCGATTGCAATGACAATTGCTTTGTTTTTTTCAGGACTTACGCCAAGGGTTCTTGCTTCTTCATCACCCATGGATAAGATATTTAGTTTCCATGCAAGTGACCAGAGAATGATAAGCCCGATAAGGACCATCGGGGTCAGCATTATTACATCATTCCATGAGGCATAATAAAAACCCCCCATAAGCCAGAAGACAATTTCACGAAGTGCTGAATCGTTTGCGATATATTTCAAAAATGACACCAGAGCTGAAAATATTGACCCGACGATAACACCTGCCAGTATTAGTGTTACAATTGGAGTCTGACCCCTGACCCGTGCCAGCGAATACGCAAATACAACGGCAAGTGTTGCGAAGATAAATGCAAAAATCTGTATTGAAAAGAAGATTGAATGAAAGAGGATTCCAAGGGCTGCACCAAAGGCTGCTCCTGAAGACACGCCAAGTATATATGGTTCAACAAGAGGGTTTCGAAAGACGCTTTGAAATACGGCCCCTGCTATGGCCAGGGCTCCGCCAACTGATATTGCAAGTATTAAACGTGGAAACCGGATGTCCCAGATAATTGTATTGTGTAACTTTGAGATAGATGAGATATCGCCCATTGTCAGGTGAATGAAAAGAGTTTTGTATACAAGATCAACGGAGATATTGTAAGCACCCAGAGTAAGGGATATAACTCCTGCAAGGATCACCAGGCCAAGTAAAATAAAAATAATAAATATCTTCCTTCGTTCGGAAAAATCGTCATGCCTTTCGTATCCTAATTTATCAATGATTTTATTAATGTGTCTTTCTGCTAACATATCCTGCACCAATATGATAATATTATTAGAACCATTAAAATTTATAAAATATAATTACGAATTTTCAAATCGTAATATTTAATACTTCTTTTACCATAATCAAAGTATGCCTTTTGGTTTTTCACGATCCCAAAAAAGTGCAGGATCACATCAGTTACCGTTGCTGATGGTGTTCCTCATTTGTATTGCCTTCTTTATCATGCCCGTCATGGCAGATTCAGGAGCAGGAGAGAACACAAGGACCATTACCGACATGCGGGGAGTGCAGGTTAAGGTTCCAAAAGAGATCAATCGTGTTGTTATCATTGACGACGGCTTTGTCGAAGGATTGCTCTACAGGTTTGGAAAACAGGATCTGGTCGTTGGAGTCGGTGGCGATTCGGTAAAAAAGGTATTTGAGTATAATTTCACCACCAGGGACGGGGAATTTTATGAATATACCAATGGTATGAACACCGTCCGGTATCTGTTCCCTGAAGCAGATGATCTTCCACTTGTTACCGATGGAAAGACAGGCATCAATTATGAACTCCTGGCCTCATTGGAACCGGATCTTGTAATTGTACGTGCCGGGGCATATGCATTCAGAGCCGGAAGTGAAGAGGCCCTTGACAAGGCTCTTGGAACCATCTCATCCCTTGGAATTCCGGTCTTTGTCCTCTACGGTCCAACATACCAGGATAATGCAAGTGTTGACAGGATTGCGGATGAGATAAAACTTATCGGAGAGATATTCGACGAACAGGCTTCAGCCAATGAACTTGCTGATTATCTCGACGGGATAATTACAGATATCAAAACAAGAACCGCAGGAGTTCCTGATGCTGAAAAACCACGTGTCATGGAGTTTGGTCTTTCATCTACCGCACGCGGAGAAGGTGGAGCCGGGATGGCATGGGGTCTTGACACCATTGAAACTCATTTCATTGAAGATATAGCAAATGCAAAGAGTCCATTTACCGGCACCGGAGCATTTGTTGTCATATCTGCCGAACAGATGCTTGCTCTTGATCCTGATGTGATTATTCTTTCCACCGCACAGGGATACCATCCGGCAAAAGAGATCTATACAGCACCTTATTACCAGAACCTGCAGGAACTGACTGCTGTAAAGAATAAACAGGTTTTCCCTCTTCCGTGGACACCTTACAACTGGGCAAAGCGTCTTGAGTATCCCATTGAAGCGATGATTATCGCAAAAGCAGCATATCCGGATAAATTCACTGATATCAGGGTAGCAGACTGGGTTTTGAACTTTTATAAAAAGGTCTACAAGGTTGATGACAAGACTGCAAAGGAACTAAGATCTGTGCAGTGGCTTGACTGGGTGGAAGAAGAAAACTTTTAGTTCCATTCCTCCTTTTTTTGTTAAAAATGCTCTAATTAAAGAGAATGTAATACAACTGTTGCGCCTGGGATATACCCGGT
>JAAYPD010000273.1 GCA_012520015.1 Methanomicrobiales archaeon | reverse complement strand
TCGCTGCTGTCATGCCCCCGTCACGGCAGAACTGATGATCAGGGTATATAAGACCACCATTACCTTCTCCGCCAAAGACCACCTGCATTCCTTCTGCAAGAAGTGCCCGCATCCGCCTGGCCACATAAATACTGCCTACCGCAGTATAATCGACATTGCAGCCATAAGGTGCAATCATCGTCTCGATAAGCCGGGATGTGCTGACAGGAGTTACAAGAATTCCTTTCTTTTGTGAACAGACATACTCAGCAATTAGTGCAAGCTCTTTATTCTCTTCTACGAACCGACCTTTGTCATCGATAAAGACGGCCCGGTCCGCATCCCCGTCATGGGCAACTCCAAACATGGCACCTGTTGATACTACCATCTCTGTCAGCGGGGCCAGACCTTCTACAGAGGGCTCCGGGTCCCGTGCCGGGAAATTTCCATCAGGGTATGCATTTATTGTAAATATCCTGCACCCAAGCAATTGCAATATTTCAGCAGTTGTCCGGTATGCAGCCCCACAGCCAGGATCGATGACGACCGTGATCCCTTCGCCTATCTTTTCAGGGAATTTTTTTACTACACCGGTTATGTACTGCGTGACCAGGTCTCCTTCAGGGATGACAGTACCCACATCTTTCCATTCTTTCAGGTCAAAGTTATTGGAAAAGACACGCTCTTCTATCTCAATGGATGCATCATCATCCATCTCGGTCCCATCCTTTTCAATAACCTTGACCCCGTTATAAGCGCCTGGATTATGTGATGCGGTGATGACGACCCCGGCATCGTACTTGTCCATGACAATATACTGAAGGGCGGGGGTTGGAAGGATCCCACAGTCTATAACATCACAGCCTGTTGCCATAAGCCCCGCTTTCATTGCATTAATTAATGCAGGTCCTGATGTCCGGGTATCCATCCCGACTGCTATGGTTCCAGGTCTCATCGAACCTACAGCCATGCCAATCTTCATGACAAGCTCAGGGGTGATCAGTTCTCCTACAATTCCTCGAACTCCGTTTGTACCAAATAACTGTTTTTTCTTTTCAGTCATAAGCCTCATCCTGTGTTTCTGGTTGATCGGCGGATTCTTCACCAGGTTCAGCTTCAGAACTCTGTTTCCTGCGTTTTTCCTGTTTTTCCTTAAGCTGATCCTCACGTATCTTAAGAAGCCGCGAGGAGGCCAGGGCAACATGACGCATTATCTCAGTTACCCGGTCCTCCACATCGATCTCATCATCGACGTCGATGGAAGTGCTCTCTATCTCCATGAGAAACCTGGCAACCTCGCTTACTTCAAACAATAAATCATCAAGTTCTTCCGGCGTATAAAACCCACACATCGCACCGTAAAGAAATGTGGCACCAGCCTTGCTAACTTTCTTTTTAAAAGAGCTCCGTGCCTGGTTGACTGCCTGCGGGGTATATGTCCCGGTCATGAAAGGAACCAGTTCAGGGAGGTTTTTTCCTATGTACGTCATTTCAGCACCTGAAGAAGTCTGAAAATCGGCACATAACCGGGATATGGCCCACTCCCTGGCGGTGATGAAAGTCCTCTTCCGGAGAAACTGGTTCACCTGGTGATATGATGCTCCATCAACTTTCCTGAACTTGTGATACTTTGTAGGATCTCGTGAGCGAAATGGTGCTGACATCAGAGTACCGTTAGATGCGCCTTGCAGATAAGGTCATGGAATCAGATGGAAGATGCGAACCTACTGGTTTTTTATGTAATAGAGATAACATGTATAGGGGTTCTTCCCAAGCCCAGATAGTGTAGGGGCCTATCATGTCGGCCTGTCACGCCGACGACTCGGATTCGAATTCCGATCTGGGCGTATCTATTTTTGTACAAACAGTCATTAACCAATTATCCGCAATAAACATCCGGGCTTCAAACCCGCCTCTGTCCGCGGTTCATTCGAATATGCCGGTTTCATGAAAAATTCAAAAACCCTAAAAACCAGGTTAAGGGTTTCGTGATGTTAAATCTATGAACTACAATTGTGAGGTTATCGTGATAAAAGATCCTGAATATGAACCAAACATGTTCACAACCGGCCGGGCGGTGATCTTATAACTTCTTCTTTTATGTATGTCATCACTACATATCTTCAGGTCCTGTGCATCATATGACCTGAAAAAGTCAGGCTGGATGTTTACATCAGGGCATAAGAGGGAAAGTGCCTGGCGTATATCCTTTAGAAAGAGTGCTGAACCATTCTCCCCCACACACTCTTCTGCAGCCTGGTTCATCCAGAGGATCGCATTATCTGAATTTAATATTATCACCGGGTGGGATGAATCGGAAACCTGGATTGACATCAGCGGAGAAAGCCCTGCCTTTTTTCCTTCCGTCGTCACTCGAATCCTTTCGCACAGATTGATGGCCACCTGAATCGTGCTATACAAAAGGTTTGGGTTGACGGGTTTAACCAGAAAGCCGAAAGGCATTGAACCCATGGCCATTTCAAGGAACTTTCTCTCATCATGCCCGGTGACGAAGATTACAGGTATTGAAAAGATATTAAAGATCTCTTTTGCTGCGGTTATCCCGGAGATGGCTCCCGCAAGATCAATATCCATTAACACAATGTCCGGCTTTTCCACAGCTACCTGTTCGAGGGCCTGCTCGCCTGAATTAACAGGGGTATGAGTAATATAACCTGAATCGCGAAGCATCGAAGTCAGGATCCTGGCAATTATCTCATCATCTTCTACCACCAGAACTGAATATTCAGGCATTTTAACCAGACCTCACCGGGGTTTTGCATAAACGCAGGACAGCACCTGCATATGCTCAGTTGTCATTATTGGTATAATCGGTATAAAGCAATTCCGGGATCTAAGTTTCGCAGAATAGGTATTCTACGAAATACTTAATATTTTGGAGAAATATAGAATATAATAGTGAAAAATGGATATTTTTCAGAATGGATCCCCAGGTTTATCCAATATCTGAAAATGAGGAATTATTCACAGAAAACGTTGAAGAGTTACAGCCTTACCATCAGGCGGTTTGGCCAGTTCACCTGGCTGACCAGGTCATACCGGGGAGACCTGTCAAAGAAATGGGAGAACAAAGATCTGTTAAGGCTTGATACAGGTGTTAAAGTTAGTGCATCAGAGATCTCACGGTACCTGGAATTCCTCTCCCATGAAAGACTGTACAATGCCACGACATATAACAGAATTCTCTCAACGCTCTCTTCTTTTTACCGGTTCCTTCTCATGCAGGAGGTTATTGAGTCAAACCCTGTGCCAAGGATTGACCGCCCGAAAGTAAAAGAGAAAGAGCTCAAATATCTTAAACACAGCCAGGTTATGCGTCTGCTCAGGTCTATCCCTGACAAACGGGACAGGCTTATGATAAGGATCATCTATGCAACGGGAGTTCGTGTATCTGAACTGTGCACCATGAATGTTGAGGACGTGGAT
>JAAYPD010000272.1 GCA_012520015.1 Methanomicrobiales archaeon | reverse complement strand
GTTTTCTGGGCTAATATATAGTCTTGCAGAGCTCTGATGAGAAGCTCGTTTTCAGGGGTATCCTGTATGGTCCTGTGTAGGATGGTGGTCATTCCTGCACCTCGTCAGATGATAATCCATCAGCGATACAATCCGGTAGGGACTCTATCGCAGTCTGCAAGTCGTTCACCGCGTTAGAGACACACTCACGTTCATCCTCCATATTCTCCAGAAGGTCTGTCAAGCCTGAAACCTTCTCGGCCATGTTGGTTATAGCATCGGTCAGAGTGCCGATTATGTTCTCAAGGTCATCGGTATCAATCTCTATGGCTACCATCTCACACACCACCAACCGGGAGTTTTTGGTACGACTGTCGGACGCAGGAGGGAGGGGGTGTAGGCCTTGGTTTCAGCTTCTTTAGAGGTATCACCACATACTCCTTTGACTGTCCGGGTGTGCTGACCAGAACCGTGGCTGACTTGGGGTTGGATGCTGTTACAGCATCGACTTCGAAATTAAGCTTATTTGTCTGAACCGTGGTTGTTTTAGTGTCTGATCGAGTAACACGATCAGGGGCAGAAGAATTAACCTCCGTTCCAGGATCGGTCAGGCTGACCGATGTGCCAATCATCATTCCAACTTTCCTAAACTCGTGCCAGGGTGCATGATATCTCTGGCTGTGTAAGGTGACAACTACCTGATCCTTAACCCGTGCAACATGACCAACAGATTCATCAATTCCCTGCACAGGTACACGTTCACCACAGGCAATGAGCATGGGTATTGTGGACATAGGGACCGCTCCGATGAACTCACCAGCATCGTTCCTGAATATAATCGAACCACCTGCCCGATGTGCGTTCATGCTGTGCACGCTCCTGAAAAAGGTTGTTTCGGTCTGAAGACCGTGCAACAGGTTATTTCACCGGCGGGGTCCCTGCAGTAACCATAGGGAAAATCTTCTTTCCTCCCGTCGGGGTATACCTTAATCCAGTGTCCGGCCAGATGCTTCTGGCAATGGATACATGTACCAGATGTGTTTATAGGTTATCAAGTGCCATTTTTATGTGACTGGGGCGTGGAGGAGCGTATTGAGCACACACCCTCCACGTTCCCGGCCCGATTTCTTTCTTTAGTCATTTTTGTCAACTCCGTTTTAGAGAACTCGATTTCCACCTTGTTCTCTATATCTTATGTTGGTTGTGACGAAATATATACTTATCGCTATTCACAACAAACATAAATGAGGAGAAACAAATACTATGGAAATGAATTGTCCTCGATGCAATAAACCTGCAGTTAAGTCTGGAAAATTAATTCGTGGGGGGGGAGAGGTTCAGAAATATCTTTGTCAAACCTGTGGTTACCAGTTCTGGGAAGGGCAGGAACTACGCAGTCTGGGGTCTAATCCTCCATGTCCAAAATGCCAGGCATCAACACAGAAATACGGGACCGGTTTTAAGGCAGGCGAGAAGGTCAGGAAGTATAGGTGTGGATCTTGCGGTCATGTGTTCCTAGATAGATCATTAGAAGAAGTGGAGTAGTCTTCACAAGTGTTGTGATGACGATTGAATTTGATAAGGCCGCATAGGTCCCTCCGGTCAATCACATAATAATTCATGAAGAATGACCGGGCCCATTTTGCAGAATAGACCCGATAGGAGCGAACATGTCCACAACATGCCTGTTAGGGCACAAATTAAATGACAACAACAGACAGTAAGGACACTGTTTGTCAACCATCTTTAAGTCGTTAGACCTCAAAAAGCTTGTTGCCTGTTGAGGGTTGCAGCCCAATGACACACGCAAAAGCGGAATTAATCCGCTTTAGGAGAAACGAACATGGAAATAACATGTCTTAAAGGACGCGGAGTTATAAAGAAGGCTTCGTGGGAGATAGTTTTGCACCTCATTGCATACTATCTTATACACTTCCTTTTTTTACTCCCGTCCTTATTTACCTTTCGAGTGGATGAGAACCAGTCTCATCAATATCCTGTATAATCTCCCTCCCGTCTCATGCACTCCCGATGACCGGGGCTGATGATTTCTTTTCTGTCACTCTCTTCACAGCAGAATGGTTATTCTACCATCTTATGACCGGAGATTTTACCTTCAACGCAGTATACCAGGATATATCAGAGCGGCTTGGATATCAACCAAAAAAGGACCATGTAACTAATACTATTCGGTCGTGTGGGTTTTACAAAGTTACTCGGTCGAAAACCGGAACAACAAACAAAAAATATACAGGAAAGTTTTTGAACGGGTATCTGTCATCCCTATACGGATACCTGGCGACAAAAGAACAGGATGATCCCGGTCCCCTGCAACACACCGTCTATGACTATAAACGTGGGATGCGCGGATGTTATTCGTTTGATTACGAAGCAGTTAAACCATATGTTCTCCGCTACTTGTATTATAACAGAGAACCTGGGGACCTTGTCTTAACCAGCGAGATCGAAAACCTGAGAGAGGGGATGAATCTCACCGATTGGATTGGATATGAAAGGTATAGGTTATGTTGCGCTCGTGTACTCAACGAGGTTGGATATGCCAAAAGGAGTAACAAGGGACGATGTTTTGACCCGATTGATGTGACAAGAGCGAAGGTGTTGAGACATCTGGAACGTTGCCACTGGGAATTACCAGATGAGAATAAACCCACGTCAAAGGAAATAATGGAACGGTATCGAAAAAATGGGGTGATTTTGAAAGATGCGGATCGTTATAAAGCCTTGGATTCTCCAAGAAACGGACAGGAATTATCCTGTTAATGAACTACTACTATTATTTTCTCACTGCTATAGTAACACTTTTGTTTGTGCTCTGGCGAGTATGACTACCGGCCGTCATTGCGAATGGGTGTATGGATTATTCCAATGTTTCAGATTCCTGGTCAGGGTTAAATGCCACCCCTGCAGGGCGTTTCATACCGCGGAGATAATATTCCGCTCGGGCTTCATCCTCAATGTTAACGAGCATCTCTTTAAATGTGTTCAAAGACTTGAGTTTGCGCAGACAATCATTATTCTCAAGACCGGTCATGAACGGCACGTCAAGCCGGATGGAATCGAGTTTTTGATGAATCTCGTGTACCAGGTCCTCTCCATCAAGTTGCCACCCTTCCGGGTTTCTGGGGTGTTGGTTAGTTGATTTTAACCGGGCAGATATTTTTGCGTTCTCTTCCTTGATTCGATTGGATGACCGAGGATCTGATTTCCATTCTTTGAAATGGGGAATACACAGACATACCGGCTCG
>JAAYPD010000271.1 GCA_012520015.1 Methanomicrobiales archaeon | reverse complement strand
GAGTTTTTACATCAGCCGGTAAGTGATGGCTCCAGGTTTATCCTTGATGACTGCGAAATCTCTGTTATCGAGACACCAGGCCATACTCCGGAGCATGTGAGTTATATCGTCACTCACCTAAGCAGTGGAAATGAGCCGGTTGCCCTCTTTTCCGGAGATACCCTTTTTGTAGGAGATGTTGGAAGGCCTGATCTCTTTCCCGGCCGTGCCAGAGAGCTGGCAGGGGCATTATATGACTCGCTGCATGAGAAGATCATGAAACTTCCTGACCATTGTGAAGTCTATCCTGCCCATGGTGCCGGAACATTCTGCGGGAGATCATTATCGGCAAAGCGCACGACAACAATCGGGTATGAAAGGAGGTTTAACCCTGCTCTGCAGATCAGGGACAAGATGGCTTTCATCCATGAACTTACAAGTAATATGCCCCCTTCTCCTGATCATTTCAGCCGTTGCTCAGACATTAACAGGAGAGGCCCTGCCCTCTTATCATCACTCCCGCCAGTGACAGGGATCAGACCTCGGACCGTGAAGGACCTCCTTGCAAAAGGTGCATATGAGATCCTTGATACAAGAAGGTATGATGCATTTGGATCTGTCCATATCCCAAAAAGCTGGAACATCAGTAATGAATCCAACTTCCCAACTTTCGCCGGCTGGGTAATTCCCCCGGACAGGGATATTCTTCTTGTGGTTCACAGTCCTGAAGAGATATCAAAGATCGTCTCCACGCTACGTAAAGTCGGATTAGATCGTATTTCTGGATATGTTGAAAAAGGTGCGACTGGATGGGCTCTTGCAGGCAATGTTGTAGACCATGTTCATACGATATCTGTTCATGAACTGGACAGGATGTTACATGCCGGTGAGGAGTTAATGGTACTTGACGTAAGAACAGCAGGAGAGTTTGCCGGTTATCACATCCCTGGATCGGTCAATATACATTGGCCTGATCTCAGGACAAGGTGCATTGAGCTGCCAGCAGACAGGCAGATTGCAGTTATTTGTGGGACAGGTTCCAGGGCTTCCATTGCATGCAGCATACTAAAAAGGAACGGGTATTCGAATATATCCATAGTTGCCGGGGGGTATACCGGATGGATAGCAGGGGGTCTGCACCAGGTATGAGAAAACGATATTTTCCTTTACAAGCCAATCTGTTTTTTTGAAAATGTAAGGAAAGAAGAAAATTATCCAATATTCTTCGATTTCCTTAAAAAAAAGTAGAATTTTTAACTATTTTCTTTAGTTAAAGCCCAGGAATAACCGGTTCCCATTCCCGGCAGCCTTTATCACTTGGAACCTGGAAGGTGATGCCTTGCTGTAACTGTAAAAACCGGTATATCGGATGGCCGTGGAACAATAAATGGTTATCTATCTTTAAAACCGTGAACCGAACTATGGGTTTCCTCTTTCATCTCTGTCCCAGGTACCTGGATATGGTAATATTTTCTCATCGCATTCAGGACCTTTTCTGATTTCATCCATCTTATGTCAAGATTATTCACGATATCATCGATGCGTTGAATCTGCTCAAAGATAAACATAGCCTGCTCCTCATCCATGCTCATCTCCACATGAGTCATGATGACAGTGAGCGGATTTCTCATCTCGTCGTTGAGGATGGCAAGCTGGGCCATATTTTGTTGTATCTGGGCAAGAGCAGCCTCGTTCTCCCGGCTTAGCCTCTTCTCTCTGGTGATGTCCCTTCCCTGGGCGATGACAGCAACAGGCTTTCCATCCCTGGAAAAGAGGGTTGCAGTGCTCCATAAAACAGACCGGATTGTTCCATCTTTTTTCGCCACATCCATCTCCACGTTCTCAAGCCTTTTGCCCGTTACCGTGGATTGCAATAATTCCATTATTCTGTCTGCATGATCAGCAGGGGCAAATGTCATGAGGGTTTTTCCCAAAACCTCCTCATATGGTCTGCCGATGAGAGCCTCACAGGCATGGTTAATCCTGGTAACTTCAAGGGAAGTGTTCCAGGTTAATATGGGGACATTGGCAATGGAGATCAAACTTTCAAGGTAGTCATGCTTCTCTTTTATCAGAGCTTCAGCCCTGACCCGGTCTGTTACATCTTCATATGTGGCAACAAGTTCTCCGGTGGAGAGCTGGTATATCATATTATTTCGCCATCCCTCTATCCTGTCATCCTTGTAAAAAGAGGGTTCAGGATGCTCGGGGTTTCCAGTTTTGTATACACGTTTTAATACGTCAAGAAATCCGACCTCCCTGATTCCTGGGAAGATCTCTGTAATCTTTCTTCCGACTACCTCTTCCTTTGGGAGCTTTTCAACTCTCTCCAGTGCAGGGTTAATATCAGTAAAGACAAAGTCATTTCCATCATCAACCGCCCTGAATAAGGCGATCGGGTTCATGTTTCTTGAAAAAATCTCAGCCCATCTCTCTCTGCTTTTTTTAAGTTCACGCCTGGACTCGACTTTTTCTGTGATATCGATACCAATGGCAAGATATTTTTTATCTTCGTCTTCTATTTCCGGTAACTCTTTAATATTCCATGAAATTATCCGTTGGTCTCCGTTTTTTGCCTGGATTGGGGTTTCAAAATATTTTAACTCCTCGTCAGACATAATTGCATTACGCACAGTCTGCGTAACCTTCTTTTTTATATCAGGATCAGG
This sequence comes from Methanomicrobiales archaeon, assembly GCA_012520015.1. Lineage (GTDB taxonomy): Archaea > Halobacteriota > Methanomicrobia > Methanomicrobiales > Methanospirillaceae > Methanospirillum. The sequence continues at coordinate 385 of JAAYPD010000271.1, read as the reverse complement.
GTGCATACTCTTCCAGATGGTCTTTTCTCCAAGAACCTCTTCTTTTTGGTATCCACTAATCAGTTCGGCAGCAGTATTCCACAGGTGAATGATGCCATTGATATCAACGACCATCATCCAGACGCTGGCATTTTCAATTATCTTCTCCTGGAAGGACGATGATCTCCGGAGGTCATCCTGGGATTTTCTGATCAATTCAGAGAAGTAAGTTACGACTCCTGCAACTCCTGCAAAGATGATGGTTCTGGTCCCTGCCTCAATGGCGATATTCATATCCCTGGTATAGATGATCATCAGGCTGAAATAGACAAGGGACAGGATACAGGAGAACAAAAGACCCTGTTTCAGGTAAAAGAAACATGCAAGGACGATCGGGATATAATAG
>JAAYPD010000270.1 GCA_012520015.1 Methanomicrobiales archaeon | reverse complement strand
GGACCGGAAAAACCACGGTCTCTTCAAACCTTGGTTATGTTCTGTCCCAGGGACGTAAAGTCACTCTTGCTGACTGTGATGTAGAAGAACCAAATCTTGAAATTTTTTTCCCATGCAATCCAGATACCCTGGACGTCCACGTTATAATCCCGGCTGTTAATGAAAGCCAGTGCATGCATTGTGGAGCATGCGGTGAGTTCTGCAGGTTTGGTGCATTAACCGTGCTCACGGACAAGGTCCTGCTCTTTCCCCAGCTCTGTCATTCATGCGGGGGATGTTTTCGGGTTTGTCCTCATGATGCACTGGAGGAAAACCCCACTTATGTCGGGCAGGTGCAAACCTGTCAGCTATCAGACTCGCTCAGGCTGGTCACAGGGAGATTAAAGGAAGGTGATGTGAGGACAACTGCGATCATCAGAAAGGTTCGTGAGATGATTAGTGATGAACCACTGGTATTGCTGGACTCTCCTCCAGGCACTGCCTGCCCGTTTATTGAAACGGTTGATGATACGACTTTATGTGTGCTTGTGACAGAGCCCACACCCTTCGGGCTTCATGATCTCTCCGTTGCGGTAAATGTGTTAAAAATTCTGGATATACCTTCAGTAGTTGTGATTAACCGGAGTGAGGGGTCTGATGATATCATCGAAGATTACTGCTTTGGAAATAATATTCCAATTCTGATGAAAATTCCCCTGGATTTTTCCCTGCTGAAAGCACAGAACAATGGAGAGCTTATATCCAGAAATGATCCTGCATGGTTTGAACGGTTCAAAGAACTTGGAGAGAAAATTTTTGATTATGCAGGAGGAGTCTTATGATCCAGGTTGCTGTCGTCAGTGGAAAAGGCGGTACTGGGAAGACAGTGCTGACCGCCTCACTTGCAGGTCTCCTGCCTGGAGATAAAGTCCTCATTGATGCAGATGTTGATGCTGCCAACCTGTCCCTGCTATTAAACCCGTCAGCCCCGGTAAGCCAGGAGTTCAGGGGCATGGAAGGGGCAGTCATTGCAGCTGACCGGTGCACCGGATGTGGCATCTGCAAAGAGGCATGCGTGTTTGATGCCATCCGGGAGGCTGGAGACGTCTACGAGGTGGTCCCATACCGGTGTGAGGGGTGTGGAACCTGCACTATTGTATGCCCTGAAGATGCGGTGAATATGAATTCCCGGGTTACCGGGATGATTCATCATGCAACAACTTCTGCCGGGCCGCTATTTTATGGGTCACTCGTTCCAGGTGCCGGAAATTCAGGGCTTCTTGTACACAAGCTCAGACAGGAGGCAGGGCTGCGATACCCGGGCGTATCACTTGTTCTGATTGACGGCCCTCCAGGGATTGGCTGCCCTCTCATCTCTGCTATAACCGGGATCCAGTCGGCCGTCCTTGTTACCGAACCAAGCAAATCGGCCCACTCCGACCTGATCAGGCTTATCACACTCTGCCGGTCATTCAATGTCAGGATGTTTCTGGTTATAAACAGGTCAGATGTAAATCCGGATATTACCAATGATATTATCCATGTTGCGGCAGAAAACAACATACTGGTTCTTGGCTCAATACCATATGACCGTACCGTTCTTAATGCAACAAGGCAGGGGGTTCCTGTAACCCTCATGACCGGGCCTGCATCTGAGGCGATTTTTCAGATCGCACAGAACCTGTCTGAAGAGATAATGAAATTATGATACCAGCAGATGGCGATAATATGCCCCAAAGAAGGAGGGGCAGACCAAGGATCAGAAGAAGGCTCTCGGAGAACGGTCTGCTTCGTTGTTATGGGCCAAGGTGCAGGGTTCCGGTTGAGCTGGAGGCTGTTGTCCTTCTTCCAGATGAGATAGAGGTGATAAGGCTTATTGATCTTGAAGGACTTGAGCAGGAAGAAGCAGCCTCTTTTCTTGGCGTATCAAGAAGGACAGTCTGGAAAGATCTCCACGATGCCAGGAGGAAAATTGCCGATGCCCTTGTCAATGGCAAAATTATCGAAGTGGCCGGTTGTGTGCGGGAAGGGGGCAATGAATGTCCCAAGAACGATGATTGTTACCCTGACCCACGATGAACTTTTTGGCATAGGAAAATCCCCCGGTCTCTTCTGGTAGTGATCATCGCCATACAGATAACTTTTTTATATTTTAACTCATATGAGTAATTATGGTGCGATGCACCAGGAGGTGACAAAAAAGCCTGATTTGAAACCTTTATAAGTGCATAATAATTCATTCAGGTCATAATTCATGAAAATTGCAATTGCGTGCGATGGAAAAGACGTATCGGCACATTTTGGGCATTGTGAAGGGTATGCAATATATGATGCAACAAATTCAGTTATCGCATATTCAGAAACTTTGCAAAGTCCCGGGCATGAGCCAGGTCGTCTCCCGGTATTTTTAGCTGAACATGGTGT
>JAAYPD010000269.1 GCA_012520015.1 Methanomicrobiales archaeon | reverse complement strand
GCATACGAGATCAAGATCTCGCGTGATGGTGAGATCGTGCAAGGAGTAAAAGTTGGAGAGATAATCTTTACAACCCTCTCACATGCCGATATATGCCATGCACAGATCAGGATAATAGGGAGCGTAAAACTCTTCAATAACGGAGATGTCATCACCATCGGTCCGACCCCTGTCAATAAACTCCTTATCAAGGGCGAAGTCTTCGGGAAAGATGAGAACGAACCGGCGCTGATAATCTCTATCCTTGAGATGGTATCCCTGCCAAAAAAACCCATCAGGGACTACATGACCACCCCTATCAAGATGCTCTCAACGAAAAACTCCCTTAAAGAGGCGATAAGACTTTTTAACACACATCACATACATGGTGCCCCGGTTATGGACGGAGGATTTCTCCGTGGTATCGTGACCATGTCAGACATTCTTCATGCCATCGAGCAGGATCTGCCACTTGAAACCCATGTATGTGAAGTGATGACCGAAGACGTAATTTATGCAGATGGTTCGGTGCAGCTCTACGAGGTCATCAGAAAGTTTAAGGAACGTTCTATCGGGCGGCTTATCGTCTTTGAAGAGAACAGGCCGGTGGGTATCCTGACCCAGTCAGATATATTCCATACATTGCCAACCAACTGACCCGGAACCTGAACATGCGATCAATTTTCAGTTCACAAGGTGCTTTCTACAATGGAGACTGCATCACAGGTGCATCTGTCATTCCTGACAACTCAGTCGATCTTATCATCACCGATCCACCTTATGGTATCGAAGGCGACAAGCTGGACAGGCATTATAACCGTGATGAATCATTTGTGACCGGGGGCTACGTGGAGGTACCATCAGAACAATATGAATCCTTTACCATGGATTGGATAAGGCAGGCGGAACGAATCCTGAGGCCTGGAGGATCTATTTACATTGTCTCTGGTTACACCCATCTTCGTCATATACTTAATGCACTCCACGAAACAAGCCTTGAAGAGATAAATCACATAATTTGGCGGTACAACTTTGGCGTATTTACCAGTAAGAAGTACGTCTCATCACATTACCATATCCTGTTCTATGCAAAACCAGGCGGGAAACGGACATTTAACACCCAATGCAGGTTTTCCCTTTCAGAGAAGGATGAGAACGGTGGCTCGCTCAACTACCAGGACCGGGAGGATGTCTGGATCATCAACAGGGAGTACAAGCCTGGTAAGGTGAAGAATAAGAACGAACTCCCCACCGCACTTTTAAGTAAGATCATCCAGTACAGCAGCAATGAGGGGGACCTGGTCTGTGATCTCTTCCTTGGTGGTTTCTCAACCGCTAAAACTGCGATAGGGCTTTTGCGCAGGGCCACCGGTTTTGAGATCTCCAGGACCATGTTTGATGCGAAGGCCGAAGAGATGCAGGCACTTGTTCCCGGCTTTCTCATTGATAATGCAAAGACACCAGGAGAGCCTGCCAGGAAAAGAACCAGGAAAAACTGGAGCCAGGATGAGACAATTCGGCTTAAGGAAAGGTACAATGAATTAAATCAAGCCGGTCTCTCGCAGAAGGAGATAACAAAACAGCTGCAGGAAGAGTTTGACAGGGGGTACTGGTCGATTGAGAAGGCACTTAAACAGTCAGGGATAAAACCCGGACGGAAGAAGGAAGAATAAGGTACCTGACCGGGAGATTTATTATCAGATACAACCGAAATCTGATATATGAAGTCCATACTTGCCCGCACACTCTCAAGGAAACAGATAGTGACCAATGACGGGAAAGCAATCGGTTCACTTCGCAATCTGATGGTAGATTTTGATACAGGCCTTATTACTGACCTTGTACTTGAACCGGACCAGTCTTTTGATACAACCGGGTATGTCCTGGACGGAGATCGTATGCTCATCCCCTTTGAAGCGGTCAGGGACATCAAGGACTTTATCGTGGTGGATCGCTATCTTGCCAGGATGTGAGGGAAGTTCTTCCTCATAATTTCCACAAAACCATCGCCGTACCTGGCCGATGAGCAATGATCAGAGACCTCTTTTAAACATTCCTGTGCATTAGCCACGCAGCAGCCAATACCCGCAGCTTTAATCATTCCGATATCGTTTTCTGAGTCACCGATACCGATGAACTCCTCTGTCTTAATTCCAAGCTCTTCTGCAACGATTGGAAAGGTCTTTCCCTTGTCAATCCCGGCCGCGTGGATATGGATTGCAAAGTTCGTGTCCATGATATCCACCGGCCAGCCGGCAAGAAGAGACCTGACCTCGTCAACCGGCACCTCCCTGGCAAATGCAACATCCGAGTACCGGTCCTGGTGGGAGAAGAGCTCAAGACAGATCCCTTTTTTAGCATAATGCTCTACCAGCATCTCCAGTGCCTTTACCGCGATATCCCTCTCGGCCATGACCTTGAGCGGTCCACGAAACCCGATACGGTAGACTCCGCCATTTTCACCGATAAAGGTTCCGCCAGTGCCGATGAGTTTGCATAGCCCCTTAAGAAGGCAGGAGGTATTGCCTGAAGCCAGAACTACCATAATGCCATTCTCCTGGAGCTCTCTAATAACCTCTATGGCAGCGGTTGAAAGCCTGCGCTTTTCATCAGTCAGTGTTCCGTCAATATCAGTTATCACGCCCCTTAACACTGGTAAACTCCTATAAAATTTGTGTGAATTAACAGGGTCGCAGACCACCCTCTTCCACGAGGAAAGTGGCTTCCCCTTCCGGAAGGTTCGGGCTGTCAACAAGCCTGAAGATACGTTTCCCGGCCTTGCTCTTCCGTAAGTACACCCTGAAGGTTGCGGTATGCCCTACAACATTTCCTCCAACAGGTTTAGTCGGGTCACCAAAGAAAACCGCCGGGTTGGATTGAACCTGGTTTGTCACAAGACCAATTGCATTGTATTCGTCGCAGAGCTTGAAGATATCATGCATATGCCTGTTCAGCTTCTGCTGCCTTTCTGCAAGAGTGCCCCGTCCTGCATATTCTGAACGGAAAAGACCTGTCAGAGAGTCTACTAT
>JAAYPD010000268.1 GCA_012520015.1 Methanomicrobiales archaeon | reverse complement strand
CTACCAGATCTCGGATCCGCTTGGAAAAATCAGGCCATGAATAATGAGTCGTGTCATTAAGAGTCAAAATTCCAGATCCTATCTGAACAAGAGGCCATTGTTCTTTAGATGGTCTGAATCGATGTTGAACGATATAAGGAACCATTTCATCTGGAATATTTGATGTTTGAAGGGGTTCATGAAATGAGTACCCTAATTCACGTAATTTTCCATAAAGGGTGCCAATAAGAATTTGATAATGTGGGTCTTTCAAAAACCCGGGCTGAATTGAATCCAATCTCCATTTTAATTCAAAAATCACTTCCTGGAGAGGTGGATGAGGCAGCCGATTATCCATGGTATATTAATTCAGTATGGAAAGAATATGAATTTTGTTAAAGGGTTTCAAATCCAGGAAAAGGGCATCTAGAGAGAGCTCGGGCATTGGCATCTCATCATACGAGATCCCTGAACAGGACCTATTCAGTTCAGCAATGAGTTCCCGGTCAGCCTTCCGGTTGGTTGACCCAAGCCTGACATACACTCCTTCCACCGGGCCTTCCTTTTTGAGGAAATGGGGCCGCTGTCCACTCGGGTACACCTGGACCATGAGAAGCGTCTGATCTTCGATTGAGATGAGATCCACATCAGGGACAAGCCGGGGGACGATTGAATCGGCAATCAGACTACAAAGTCGTTCTTCCTCACCGAATGGATCAGCAATATCCGTGACCGTCCGGGTGGTATCCTCTACGCCGATAATAATCCGGCCGCCTGCGGTATTGGCAAAGGCTACGATTGTTTTGAGAATATTCTTCGGAGAGGAGAGATCCCTCTTGAATTCCAGGGTCTTTCCTTCCGGCTGGGTGAGAAGATCTGATGGTGAGAGGATGGTTATGCCCCCATGAGATACGAGTTATAATTTTTAATTATTTCAAGAGTCTTGGGGGCCTGATTCTCTGCCCCTTTGAAATCAGATAATCGAATGTATGATCCTTGATATTTTGGTTTATTTTGATTTTCAATAGTGAAAGTGCAAATTGGAACAGTCGCACCATCAAACCCAGAATATTCTAATTGCACTAGAGAGGTAATAGTTTTTTTCTCAATAATATACAAACGTAGTTTCTCAAATGAGGATATGAACATCCATACAAAGGGAGACATAAAACCTAGATGTCCTTTTGGGACTGCTAGTTCTGTATTCCTTACAATAAAGGCCCCAAACAGATCCGATTTATAATCTGAATAATTATTCTTTAAAAATTCTTTTAATTGATTATTCATCCCTTTATTGCCCATATACGGCGGGTTGGCAATTACCACATGATATCTGGGCTGTAAATACTCAGTCTGTTCCAAAACTTTCAAAATTTTTTGATGAGTATCAAACAGGAGCAGATTCGAGGACATATTCTTCTCCGCCAGTATTTTCCTGATATCCGTTACATCACCGACAGACGGCCGGATGAGCGATCCGAAGTTCTCCGCCTCCGTAAACTGCATGAGAGTCTCTTTCAGACCGGTGGTAAAGAGATTACTCCCCACCGCAGTTATGTATGAATCAATATCCTCTTCATCCAGCTCGATATTCTCAAGAACACAGATCTGAGGCTGCACCGGGTGATCAAAGAACTTCTTATCCATCCTCCTCGCTTTCATCACCAATGCGAATGCTGCAAGAGATCCCGCCCGTTTGTCTATCTCAATCCCATACAGATTATGGCTCAGAATAAACTCCGGGATCTCCTGCTCAAGGTATCCTTCCTCCTTGTAGATCTCATAGAGCAGGTCAAAGGCATAGACAAGAATATGCCCTGAACCACAGGCAGGATCACAGACCTTCAGCTCTTCCGGAGATGAAATCTTCAGAAAATCGGTCTCCTGCTCATCCGGCCGGATATAAAACTCCATCCGCTCATACAGCCGTGAGTGGGGGCGATTCAGCATCCAGAGCCGGCCAAGAGAGTTCTCTACCATGTACTGAACAATCCACTTGGGCGTAAAGAGCTGGGTCACTGCCGGAATCTGGTCTGCCGTGTACTGTTTCTTCGCTTTAATCAGGACATCCTTCTTCTCGGCGATATAATCCTGGTATATCCAGCCGATGATCTCCGTCTCCCTCCAGTCATCCTCGGGGATGATAGTATTCAGATCTCTGAGCATGGAGTCGGTATGGAGCAGCCGGTCAGGGAAGAGCAGCTCAGAATAATCCTGAATTGGTTCAAAAAGAAACGGCATCGTTGTATGCAGATAATTACACAGCCGAAGGAAGAGATACCGAAAGAGTTCCTCATGCCGGCCATCCGACTTCAGATCCAGGACATGCTCCCGATCGATATCCAGGAAGGTGAGATCCAGAGCCTTTGTCAGAATATCAGGATCAGTCTTCCCGGATGAGGTTGAGGAGAAGACCCGAACCGGCAGGTAATCATTCACCTCCATGAACCGGATGGCAACAAACCGGTTAAACCAGGTATAGGTAACCTCCTCCATCACCCGGTCGTACCCTTTCTTCTCGATTTCTTTGACTAAATACGCCCGCTGATCCCGAATACTCCGGGGATAGACCTCTCCGCCGATGATGATCGAATCCTCAAACTCCTGCTCCACCGTTGCTATTGCTTTCCCCGTAATCCCGTAATGAGCAGCCCGCTTCTTCGTCTCTTCAAGGAGATTCTTCCGGAGAGAATCAGAAAAAAGTTGTATCTTTGCCTTATCCACGGTCAGATCACCTCGATATTCTTGTCTTTGAGTATCTCCCGAAGCTTCACCCTGATATCCGCCAGATACCGCTCAAGATCCTCCTCATTCTCAATGAAAGTATTAGTCCTGAAGAAATCAAGGGAATGAATACCATGAGTTGGCCTGGGTGGATCCTCCCCCTTTGGTGTTATCCGTTTTTCAATATCAGTGCAGGATCTGATATAGAGATTAGAGAGATTTGATGCCGCCAACTTAAGATGAGAACAATCGTTCGAAT
>JAAYPD010000267.1 GCA_012520015.1 Methanomicrobiales archaeon | reverse complement strand
GTCACCAAAGTCCCAGGACCAGGAGGAGGGAGATCCGGTTGACGTATCGGTGAATGTGACCGTTAACGGAGCGTCCCCGGAAAGGGGATCTATATCAAAGGAGGTTGCGGCAGTCACCTCATCTTCTCCGGCCGATACCGTGATGGTCCGGGTGGCAGAGTCGGTCTCTCCTCCTTCCCAGGTCACGGTCAGGGTCACCAGGTAAGTTCCTTCCCTTTCAAAGGTATGAGAGGGATTTTTCGCAGAAGAATCACTGCTCCCGTCACCAAAGTCCCAGGACCAGGAGGAGGGAGATCCGGTTGACGTATCGGTGAATGTGACCGTTAACGGAGCGTCCCCGGAAAGGAGATCTGTATCAAAGGAGGCGACCAGCTTTTCCGGAGAACCCGTGATCTGGATAGTAGCCGAATCACTCGGGTTATTTCCTTCATCTTTTTCAGGGATGGTGTTCTCCGGATCAACGATGGCACATAGATACCAGGTACCTGAACTGGTTCCCGAAGGAATGGTGACCCTCACCGTCTCGTACGCATAATTTTCATGGAAAATGTCACTGTACCGGTGTGATCCGATGAGGGTATCAGAGGAACTGATCTGCTTATCCCGGGAGAGGTAAACTCCGACGAGAATATCACGTGCATCAGCAGATCCGGTGTTATACACAATATTCTGCAGAGAGATCGTCTCTCCTGCCTTTGCAGAGGAAGGGACTTTTGAGATTACTGTTGATAGTTCAGGCAGGGGGCCGGAGCCTTCTATATGCACGGTTTTCTGGGTGGTAAAGGTATTATCACCCTGGTTGGTATCAGATGAGAGTTCGACTGTTCCCCTGACGTAGTAATCTCCGGTCTCGACTACCGGAGTATACGTAACAGTAGCGGAATGTATCCCGTTCGCCTGGATGGATGGGAGCTGAATAGGATCGAAGGATGCCGCCTGAACTCCTGAATCAACATATATCAGGCTGAATGTTAAGGTCCCTCCGGATGAGGAGGCCTGACCGGTATTTCTAACACTATAGGCGACTGAGAGTGCCTTTTTGTCTGATGAAACAGTTGCAGACGTGATGAGCGGCATCAGATTTGCTCCGCCTCCAGGCTCAATATCAAAGCCCTCTCCGACAATGAGGTTATTATTCTCTGCTGTCTCGGCTACCTGATTGGAAGAATCAACCTGTGCAATCGGATAGTACCACTCAGACCAGGCACTCGCAGGAGCTGCAGCAGTCCCTGATACCTTGAGAGTTTCCCCGATGGAGAGGGAACCTACGGGTCCGGTCGCAAATACGGGTGTGCCGGATGGGAGGGTCTTTTCCCGTGAGAGATAGAAGGCAATCTGACAGGGACCTGATGAGGCGGATCCCTTGTTTTTCACAGTGCATGTCAGGGTGAGCGGCTGCCCGGATGCTGCAGGTTTTGAAACCGTGAGAGCCATCGGGATCAGATCAGGCTTGTTCCCGCTCGTTCTCTGAACAAATATTGGTCTCACTGACGCACACGGATACTTGATTACTTTCCCGTCTTTCACAGCTTCAAGGTACGCTGCATACTCCCCATCTAGGGTGTCCGAAGGGATTGCAAATGAAGCCTGTCCGGATTTGGACTGTGAAGGGGAGAGAGAAGAGACCTGGACCTCTCCAAGATATGTGTCCTTGTTTACCCCGAGATAGAACTTCAGTGAGAAGGGACCGGTAGCGGAGGAACCGACATTTTTCACCGAATAGGTCTGAGTCAGGATCTCACCAGGCCGGATGGTAAATTGAGTAATAGATTCAGCATCATACGGGCCGGTGATCGAGAGTTCTACACGGGGAGAAGAGGTTATACCCGAAGCATGAGATCCGGACGGAGTGTTGTATTCGGATTCTGCAGCGATTACAGAGGCCGCTGAGCAGAGGATTCCAAGGAGAACCAGGATGATAATCCAACAACGAGGCCAGAAAAAAGAACCTATTACAATTTCAGACATTATGAGCACCTCCATGAACAGATATTCCGGCCTCTTCTCACGCTGGCGGGTACAACTCTCTTTCCGGCAGACAGCAACCAGGAAGTGATCCTGTTAAATGAGCGATACTGGCTTTGTCATCAGCGCATGGAAGAGTATTGATGCAAATACCAGACATCAAGAGAGATATCTGAGAAAAAGAAACCAAAAGAGCAGGGATACAGTGAGCTCTTCCAGCAGTGAGAGAAGCAGGCTGCATATGAGGATGTGGGTTATCTGATATAAAAGTTGTGCCGACAGGTTGCACACTCATTTATGCCAAATCAACAGCCTGAAAGAAGAAATACTGAAAAAAATCCTTATGAGGCTTCGCTTCAAGCATGATCGATGAATAACTAAAAGCATCTTCCGTTCAATCCTTAAAACAGATTTATTTAGGGAATATATGGTAATTCAAATCTTTAGCCAATGTGTGAACCTTCTTTGGAATCTCTGTCAACTCATCTCTTCCTCCCACTTTACATTTATAAATACCACTAAATCTTGTTAGGACATCGTGAGGCGAGTAATGAGCAATTAAATTGGCACGGTTTAATCTGTTAACAATTTTTTTATATACAAACAATGAGAGAAATGAGGTAAAAATATGCCCGAATGGGGCTTCATTCGATCTTAAATATGTCTTATCTGCTTGGAGGTCGTTTTTAAAGGTGTCAAAATGTTCCTCTACCATGTCTCTTGATTTATAGAATTCATAGACTTCTTGCTCAGAGATATCAACTGTTGTGAGAAAGAGCACTAATCCTGCTTTTTTAAGCCGTTCATTTAACTCGTTACGAGAAATATCTCCTTTTTTGAATCTTTTGTAAAGTGTCTTTCTTTCAAAATTCACTTGATAAAATAAAAAATATCCTAGCACAAACTTCATTGGGAGATCGCGAGGGGGGAGAATTCCCCATGCATGGGCCCGCTGAGATTCGAACTCAGGATCTCTGCCGTGTGAAGGCAACGTCATAACCAGCTAGACCACGAGCCCCATGAACATATGCATTAGCCTGATTTGGCCTTTGTTATACTGCATCTTCTCCAGGTTGCAAAACAATGCATCGTGGTTACAATGATGCCCTCATAGTTTTGCTGTAAATACATATAAAATCACACCTGGCTGCATTTCATCCATGCCTTGAGACAGATGAAGAAATAAAACTGTTTACATTGAAAGTCAATAAGGATGCTTTCCAAAAAAGAGACCTTAAAAAAGGAGTAATTCCGTTTAAAGGAATATTGGTGCAAAGACTACAGCAACAATGGCCATGAGCTTTAGCAGAATGTTCAGGGACGGGCCTGCTGTGTCTTTGAATGGATCACCGACGGTGTCTCCTGTAACCGCAGCCTTGTGAGCAAAGGAGCCTTTTCCACCCGAGTGACCATGTTCGATATACTTCTTCGTGTTGTCCCAGGCACCACCTGAGTTAGCCATGAAGATTGCAACCAGGAACCCTGAGGAGATTGATCCAACAAGTAAACCTGCAAGAGCATGGGTTCCAAGCAGCTTTCCGATTATCACCGGGGCAAGAATGGCCATCAGTCCTGGGATGACCATCTGTTTTAAGGCTGCATTGGTGGAGATGGTGATACAGGATGCATAGTCCGGCTCAGCTTCTCCTTCCATGAGGCCTTTTATCTCCCTGAACTGCCGTCTTACTTCTTCTACGATATAGCCTGCTGCTTTTCCCACTGCTTTCATTGCAAAGGAACAG
>JAAYPD010000266.1 GCA_012520015.1 Methanomicrobiales archaeon | reverse complement strand
ATTTAGAACCCTGTTTCGTGATGGGTCCAGTGTAATTGGTATTTGCAGACTGGTAAACAGATGGGGTAAGCCCTGCCCATTTGGCAAGTTTATCAGCAGTAGGAAAATCACGGATATCACCTATTTCTGCCAACAAATTTGATCCAATTACTATTCCAATCCCTGGAACTGACATCAGGATACGTAATTCATTCTCTTTATCCTTGAGGTAAAATTTGATTCTTTCCTCGATCCTTTTAATCTCAATCTGGAGGTTGTCATATATTTTTAACATAGAGTCTATGAGGAATATAGCTGAATCAGGGATATACTCAGGAATCTGTTCAAAAAAGACAGATGCATTCTTCCTTGTTTTAGCCGGTAATGTCTTTATTATCTCATCCTGAGTTTTTCTTTCAACAATCCCTTTTAGAAGGGCATATCCACTTTTCCCAAAAACATCTTTTAAGACAGAGCATAGATGAATACTGCAAACATCTAACTGGTGGAGGATTTTGTTTTTATAAACCGTACTGTTATTAACCATCTTATTGCGGGCTCGAGTCAATGTACGTAGCTCGTAAAGATCACCTGTAAAAACTCGAGACGGCGTGATAAGATTATTTAATTCTAATTCGGCTATCCATTGAGAATCTAACACATCTGTCTTTTTACCTGGGATACCCTTCATATGATAGGCATTTCCAATGGTGACATTGATCTCTGGATTAAGTATACCAAATGCCGGACGCCAGTATTCAGCTGTAGATTCCATGGCTACTGATTCACAACCAGAATCTAGAATCCAATTTTTGAGTGAAACTAACTCGTCCAAATCCTGTTCAAAACGTTTAGTTTCACAATTGCCTTCATTGTCCAGGATAGAGGCAATAAGAAACCTTTTGTGGACGTCTATTCCACAAACCTTATTCAGTTTTTTAGACATAAATTACCCTGTGGGTAGTAAATTCGTTACACCAATTTCCCATTCGCGATCTATGTCGCATTCTGGTGTACGAAAAAGGACTACTTTCTTAACCGAAATCAATGTTTCAGAAATAAACCAGTCTTACTACCCACAATGATCGGTCAACCGATGAGATTTTCATGGTTTCGGGTGTGAACCGCGAAGCGGTTCATGTGGGTTTCTTAACCGAGATCAAAGTTTCAGAAATTAACCAGTTTTACTACCCACAACGTTTGGTCAACCGATGAGGTTTTCATGTTTTCTGGTGTGAACCGCAAAGGTGTTCATGTGGTTTTCTTAAGATCTATTGTCTGATTTAGTGATCCTGAACATACGATATTATGATTGGCAATTTTTTTCCAGGAGATGTAGGAACTTATTCATGTATGTATTGCCTGCCGACCGGAATATTCGTTCTGGTCTCATAAAAAAATATTATCTGGCTGAAAGGGATCCACGTTTGAAAATATTTTATATGTTCATTTTGAAATTCCGTTACTATGTGAATGACGGAATTAATGTTTGTGAACATCAAAGCTCATTATGAGAAATTAATATGGCTGATGTTCTTACCCCTGAGCAAAGGAAAAAAAACATGTCTCATATAAAGGGGAAAGATACCAAACCTGAACTAATTATCCGCAGAAAATTATTTGCTTCTGGTGTCAGAGGATATCGGGTTCATTATGATCTCCCAGGAAAACCAGATATTGTGTTTACGAAAAAGAAAGTCGTTATTTTTATCGATGGATGTTTCTGGCATAAATGTCCTATCTGTTTTCAGGAACCAGAAACCAGGAAAAAATTCTGGGTAGATAAGATAGATAAAAATTGTGAAAGAGATTTAATAAATAACCTTGTTTTGGTGGAAAAAGGATGGACAATTATCAGGATTTGGGAACATCATATACGAAAAAATTCTGATGATGTGTTAAAAGAAATTATGACTTTTTTAGGGAGAACAAATATCACTGATAGCAGTAGTTCAGGTGGTGGTGGCGGCTATAAATACATCCGGATTATCTAAATAATTAATAATATGGCATGCGAGAATTTCGACCAGCGGAACAGCTACAGAATTTCCGAATTGTTTGTATGCCTGGGTATCAGATACTACAATATCAAATTTTTCAGGGTACCCCTGTAGGCGGGCACATTCCCGCGGGGTAAGCCTTCTGGGATTCTTATCCTTTTGAGGAATGAGTATTTCACTGCCATCCTTATAATATCGTGCTGATAAGGTTCTACTGGTTCCATTTATATCAGCAAGACCAAATCCAAATCCATTACCTTTTTCTTTATGTTTTTTTGCATATTTTTGAAGATATTCCCAAAGATGGTCTGAAAGAGTGTATTTAGTATCAGGGTTATCTTCAAGAATCTGACTTATTTT
>JAAYPD010000265.1 GCA_012520015.1 Methanomicrobiales archaeon | reverse complement strand
TAAAATCCCTTTCAAAGTGGGGCTTCGAACTATTTGCTAAAAGCCTCAGGCGAGATTTGAACTCGCGACCTCGTCCTTACCAAGGACGCGCTCTGCCGGCTGAGCCACTGAGGCATATGCTTGTGCCTCTACAAGTATGCATGAACAATATTTAAAGATTTTGAACTACACCTTCATGTCCTTTGCATTTGAAATTGAAGGCAAAATTCTCCCTGCATCAGGTATTTCCATAAATCCATCCAAGTTTTATAGATGATCTGTGGCGTTGATGAAGCAGGAAAAGGCTCTGTCCTGGGCCCCATGGTGGTCGCCGCGGTGGGATGCATGGACATGGATGACCTTATCGCTCTTGGAGTGGCAGATTCCAAAAAAATGTCGTCAAAACACAGGGAAATGATATCTATTGAGATAAAAGCAAAGTTTCCGTTTTCAATCGTAATCCTGGAGGCAGATGAGATCGATGATCTCCGCCGGTCGATGACCATGAATGAGATAGTCGCCCGTTCTCATGCAGGGGCTTTATCCTCACTAAAATGCACACATGCATATGTTGATGCATGCGACGTGAATGAGAAGCGGTATGGAGAGACCGTTTCATCCTTCTTGCCATCTGGCTGCACCATCATCTCGCGTCACAAGGCCGACTCTCTCTTTCCACCAGTGTCAGCAGCATCAATAATCGCGAAAGTCGAACGTGACCGGATCATAGAAGAACTTTCACAAGAATATGGCGATATCGGCAGTGGCTATCCGTCAGATCCAATAACTATAGCATACCTGACAGAGTTCATCAGGCATCATGGCTACTCTCCTGGCATTGCGCGTTCAAGCTGGGAGACGGTAAAAAATCTCCTGCATCAGAAAAACCAAAGTTCTCTTTTTGATTTTTAATGATCGCTGCACAACTATTTCTTACTATCAGGGCCACCTGTAAACATTCATGGACTGGCTTTTGATTCTGCTTGGCTGCATAGCCGGCTATGTCCTTGTTCTTGCATATATCAGGACATATAAACCATTTCCCCGTTTCATCACTCTGTACGGTCCGATTATCGGTCTGAAGACAGATCAGGTCGGATTTTTTGACTACTTCAGACGTTACTCCGGGTTTTTACGTATTTATGGATCCATCGGAGTAGCGATGGTTGTCATCGTGTCAGTTGCGATGGTCGTGATGCTGCTCCTCTCCGTAAACCTTACCGTCGAGCTAAAACCTGAACCCACCCCACTTCATAAACCTCAGAATATCTTTCTTATCCCTGGAATCAATGAGTTTGTTCCATCCACATTCGCAGTCTGGTTTGCCTTCTTTTTTACGCTTGTCATCCACGAATTTGGCCATGCCATCCTCTGCAGGGTGGAGCAGATTGCAGTAAAAAGCATGGGTGTACTTCTTTTAATGATACCCATCGGTGCATTTGTCGAACCAGATGAAGATGAGGTGAAAAAAGCATCCTCATGGCCCAGGATGCGGATGTATGGAGCTGGAATCATTAACAACATCCTTGTCGGTGTTATCAGCTTCGGACTCATGGTCAGCCTGATAGGGATGGCAGTCCCTACCCAGGAACCGGTGGTCGTCGGTGTTTATAAGAATTATTCCGCGTCAGAGGCAGGTATTCCAATACCTTCCATCATCAGAACCATCAATGGTGAGATGGTGCATACCTCGCAGGACGTATCAGACATTCTTAATGGAACCCGCCCAGGTGATACGGTCATCGTCGGGTTTGATAAAAAGGGTGAGATTAAAGATTACTCTTTGAATGTATCTCCTTGGCCTGAAGTCCTTGGTGCCCGTGAATCAGGTTTCATGGGTGTCTTCTACTATAACGGACAGGGAGTAATCGACACGGTGCAGAGCCTGTTCTCTCCGCTTGGAATATTCATGCTACTTTCAGTCCCTTTTAATCCAACCATGGAAGGACAGTATTTAAGGATACTGGGTTTTGATATCGCAGATACTGAGTATTATAAGGTTCCCTTTCCAGGATACTGGGAGCTCATCCACCTCCTGTTCTGGAGCGGTTTTATCAACCTTGCAGCAGGACTTTTCAATGCCCTGCCCCTGGTGCCCCTGGATGGTGGTTTTATATTCAGGGAAGGAACTGAAAGAATACTGAACCGGCGTGGGCTTGCAAGGTATACTGATCATGTAGTCAGCTTTGTAAGCACCGGAATGGTTGTCCTGATAGTTGCAATATTCACGCTTCCGTACCTGTTTCACATGTAATAATACCTTTCACCAGTTTTTTTGGTGGGGGAAGAAAGTTTATCCCATATCGATCGTGAACAAGTACAGGATTGATTATGGTATCCTGTTATCAGTTCATCACATGCGTGGTAGTTGTACTGTCCCTCTTCTCCGGGTTGGCATATGCTGCATCGTCAACCGGTTCCAAACCTGGTTTTTCATCGCTGCCAACATCATTTGAATGGGAAGGAGACAGGGTCCTTAATGGTGTGGATGTATCAACCCTGTTTGACGAGATAAAGACCGAAATGCCGGATGACCTCTCCGGAGCGGGGATGGTTTTGTATCCTGCCGGTGGAACGGGAAATGGAATCACTAATGCCACTAATGTAACCGATGCCTTTAACTTAACTGACACCCCTGGCT
>JAAYPD010000264.1 GCA_012520015.1 Methanomicrobiales archaeon | reverse complement strand
TGCATCAAGCGTGCAGTCCATAATCGTGAGGGGGATCTCCAGAATGTCGATCTGGCGACCGGTCCGGAAGTCATAGGGCTTGAAGGGGTGACACATCCCGTTCCTGAACCCGACGCAGTCTGCATGCCCGAAGGTGGTGTCGTATCGGAATCCTGCGCGGCTGAGGTTCTCCCAGGTCTCCGGGACCTGGAATCGGAGGTAGTGGTTTCGGTAGCCGATGACCGGCCGGCCGAGAACCACCTCCAACCGTCGCTTCTCGGTCGCGAGGGCGTGCGGGTCGCAGTATGCACGGTGACCGCCGTGGAGACCGACCTCCCAGCCGGCATCGTCAATCATCCCTATTTCTGCCTCAAGGTTCCTGATGTTGTAGGCGTAGTCCTGGTCCCCTGGGGCGAGGGCAAGGAAGTAAAAACTCGACTTTGCTTCGTACTTCTCCTCAAGGGCCATGATCTCCTGGAAGTTGAACCAAGGCAGTTTTTTCGACCGGAGCTGCCAGACGCTCGCAAGAGTTTTCGCGATCCCACCGCCCTTCAGGGATTTTAATGCGTCATACCCCTTAAACAGGGCAGGTTTATAAATCATATCAATGTCGTGGGTGAGACAGACGGCAAATGGCTGATCATCAGGGTACCCGAGATAATAACCCTGCCCGGAGAGATACTGAGAGGCGCAGGGCACAAAAACATCCCGGTGGTTGCTCAGATAGTGGGGGAACCGATCGTAGCCGTCCCTGAGTGGTATCCTATACTCCTCTGCACAGGTAAAGAGATTCCATAACTCTGGATCCTGCTGGAGGATTTCATGCATCTGCATAACTAGTCTTAAGATGTTGTTGATGAACCTAGTATATGTTCGTGTTCTTTTTGTTCTCTTTGCAACTGTCTGGATACATGAAAATGTAGGCGGCATGCATCTTCCCTATGTCCCGCTTGTCTGCAACTCTTGACTGGCTGTACTTACAGAGTCCTTCACTTTAGAGGCTTTAGGTGGCTAAGCTGAATAATATCGCAAGATTCGTATCCTAGATGACTTTTTCGCGGTTATGAAGGAGTCCCGGTTCGGTCGTTCCCTTGCAAAATGACCTGACAGGATCTTCTGGGAGGTTTCCTTGGTTGTTGTCAATGGCTTAGTTCAAAAAAGCTAATTTAATGTATTACATGAAGCACCAATTGAAGATGATTATACCGCAATTAAAATAGACTACATGTTCATAGATTATACTGAGGAATAAATGGCTTCCAAGCTTTATCTTGAATTGCTCAAACCGTCACAGTATGACACCTGGGACGACCTCGTTGACAGGTCTCCTCAAGGTACAATGTTCCATAAAAGTTGGTGGCTAAAGCACATTGCCAACCACCAGAATACAAATCTCCATTTCCTTGGCGTCTTTAGAGAGGATGATCTGGTTGGGGGGTGTAGTATTTATGAGGAGAAGAAATTCTGTTTTAAAGTTGCTTTTTCCCCTCCAATAAATTCTGCCACACCATAAGGGGGTATCATTGCGGTGAGTAATGCTAAAAATGTGAAGAAAGATGAATCGTTAAATAAATCTATCATTGAATCTGTTTCAGAATATTGCCTTGAGCATTACGACTATTCACAAATCCTTAATTCGCCCACTTTCGTTGATGTTCGCCCGTTTATATGGAATGGATGGGGTGCTTCAATTCGTTACACCTATCTATTGTGTTTGAAATATTTTTCTTCGTCTAAAGATCTTGCTATGCACTATGATGGATCTGTTCGTTGGTCGATTAATAAGGCAGATAAAAACTCAGTGAGTGTTAATATCGTTAATGATAGTGCAGAACTCATCTATGATCTCCTCGCAGAGTCTTACATGTGGCACAGGCAAGAAGTTCCAATTTCGAAAGAACTTCTGACAATGTTACTTAAGGAGTTAAAGAGCAGAGGAATTTGCAAGACATACTTCGCCTTTCATAATGATCATCCCATCTCATTTGGAGTATTTTTATTCTATAATAATACAGCGTATTATTGGTTGGGTGGGTCCAGGAGGGAAACATCTTCTCTTGAGGGTCCCAGTGCTGTGTTGGGGCACGCATTAGCAGATGCTCTAACCGATAACATATCATTTATCGATTTTGTCGGAGCGAATACGCCCTCTATTGCAAAGTTTAAATCAGCGTTTAACCCAGTGATTTATCCTTACTATCTGGTTGAACACGTCAGTTTAAGGGCCCACATCGCGAAGGAAATATACAGTTCTCTGAGACGTTATCCTAAAACTCGTAGTCGCGAGGGGGAAATCCCTTCCTGACCCCTTCTCCGCGTGGCGATATTCACTGGAAAGTCGTTTCCACAACTTACCCTTTGTTGTGGCTCGGATGAGGGATACCTTGAATTTGAATGTTCTAATCAGGCGGTACCGATGGTTCGCAGGCCTTCTAGGACGACCTCTTAGTTAATACCGCATGATATCTGTATTCATAATACATTGATTGAACAAATTCAGTTCTGAACTCATACTTATTGGCGATGCTTTCTATTAATTCTGGGCTGAATGAATTGCCTAGTATATCCTTTGGGCGGCCTATAATCTGTCTGCACACCCCTATAACTTTGTATCCGATGTATTTCAGTATATTATATGTCGAAACTCCATTCGAAAAAAAACCAAATTTAAATAGGATATATTCGTTTGGATGAATGATATCAAACAAAACTACTTTTCCATTTTCACTTAACTTATTCGACGCTCCAAGCAAAAAATTATCCATCTGCTCTATGCTTAAATATTGGAGAACTTGGCTGGCTGTTAT
>JAAYPD010000263.1 GCA_012520015.1 Methanomicrobiales archaeon | reverse complement strand
GCATCGATTATTCAGACCATAACAACAGATTCACAAGGAATTGGACTGTGCCTTAAAGTCGGATCAGGCCTGGGAGCCCAGGATTGAAGGCCTGGGTAGACCTTGTGTAACTATGACCAGATTTATTCAACAGGCTGTCTGTAAGACTAAAATCATGTATTTCATTCCTGGATATCAGTCCATAACCCTGGCATACCTTTACTCAACAAATCAGGTAAATAATCCGGTTTTGAATTAATAAAACCTCGGAATTTTCAAACTGACAGATCGAAATATTGATGAAACAAGCCTTTGAGATTATCACTTTGGTGATACAAGGTGCACCTCCCCCCACTCATACCTCCTGCATCAATCACTCCGTACTTGTCCTGCACCGAAGTGATAAATTGTACAAATGCCGGGATACGTGATCTGGCAAGAACAATTACAATATCAGAAGATGATGACATTGGCCGGACCAGAGCCCTTTATCTCTGGGTCAGAGACTCAATTGATCACTCAAATGATACTGGTCACAAGGATCTTGTCTGGAATGCAACCGATGTCCTTGCTGCCGGCCATGGCCTGTGTTTTGGTAAGTCACACCTGTTTGTAGCCTTGTGCAGAGCTCTTGGCATTCCTGCAGGACTATGCTTTCAGCGGGTACGTCGTGAAGATGGCAGTTTTGTGCTTCACGGGCTTGCTGCAGTATACCTTGAGCAGGCAGACCGGTGGATAAGGCTTGATCCACGTGGAAACAAAACAGGGATAAATGCAGATTTTTCCATTGATGAAGAAAAAATTGCATATGAACCGTCATATGAAGGAGAATGGCTTGATCAGCACATCTATCCGGAACCCTGGCAGGATATTAGTCATCTTGCAGATCTCTCCTCCGATCTCCTGGATTTCATTGAGAAGACGGGCCAGATAAAATTTCCACCAATAAGTCATATGAAAGAGCCTGGAACCAGGACTACCTGTTTTACCTGACTATCCAGTTCTGTCCTGACGGTTACCGATGATATGGAAGGCCCCTTATAATAGTGAATGCCCTGTATATCTGTTCATATAACAAAAGCCTTGCCAGCTGGTGCGGAAAGGTCATTGCAGATAAAGAGAGGATTTTGTCTGCTCTTTTATTACAGGCTTCAGATAATCCGTGAGGCCCACCGATGATAAAGAAGACCTGGTATGGCCCCTCAACCTCCAATCTTTTTATCAGGTCTGCAAAACTCTCACTTGACAACTGTCTTCCAGTCCTGTCCAGGGTAATAACATAGTCATCTGCCTCAATACCAGAGCAGAGTTTCGCGCCCTCAGTGATGCATGCCATCTCAATGGTTGAAGGATGATCATCAGGAACAGGTGCTTCAAGGTACTCATTGCATTCAAGCTGGCAGAATGAACCGATCCTCTTTGCATAATCTGCTATGGCATCACGGATGAAGGGCTCTTTAATCTTCCCGACTGCCCTGACCTTAATCTTGACCATGAAGAGATAACATCGTTTTTTATCTGAATAACTTTTTCATCAGTTCTGTCTCAGGCTCCACCCCTGGACAACTGTGGATCTGGTATACCTGCCGGTTTTCGTCAACCTTATACCTCTAAATTGAGGATAGTAAAAATCCCACACCGCCCACAGTTTCCCTTTGTGGTCCGAAGAGGGAAGACAATGATCGGAAGGCAAATGGCAGGTTGGTAAAGAGGGGGATTTTCACTTCTTTCTGGAGGGTGTCCTGAACCCATCGGGAGATCTCAATCTGTTCAGGGACCGAGACGGTTGCTCCGTCCTGTTCCATGGCCTCTCCCCTGGCGGTCGGGGTTACAAAGTTGTATTTTACCGATGATGCTCCAAGTTCCTGGGCATACCTGGCAAGATCAGCCATCTCTTCTTTGTTCCTTCCGGTAACGGCCATGATGACCTGGGGGCGGAATCCGGTTTCAACAAGGGTCTTTACTCCCTGGGAAGCACGTTCAAAGGAGCCTTTCACTCCCCGCATCCATTCGTGGTTTTCTCTTTTTCCGTCAATGCTGACTGATATGAATGCTCAAGGACATGACCTGATGAGGTCTGCATGGTGGGGGGTAATGGCTGTTCCGTTTGATTCAATAGTTAGTTTGAGTCTTTGATCCCGTATATACCGGAGCACAGGTATGATATCCGGATGGATGAATGGTTCACCACCGGTGAGTTTAACTCCGGAAAGGCCGGGTTCTTTTGCTTCGGTGATGATCTTTTTGAAGAGATCAAAGGGCAGGGCTTTTTGTGACCGATCAGAGTGTTCAAAGGTAGGTGCAATCCAGCAGTGACGGCATGCCATGTTGCAGTCACCAGTCAGGAAAAAAATACAAAGTCCCAAGCGGCGGGACGGTTTTGGTTACTTCTTCTGTCATGGTATCGCTTGAAAAAAATTCATAATTTAGAACTTTTATATGGATCCATAAACTGAATCCCTGATATATTTTCAAAATCTGCACAATTATGGGTGACAAGGGTTAAGCAATGACATAGTGCCGTTGCAGCAATAATTGCATCCGGAAGTTTAATTGTGTAATTTCTTCGAAGAAATATTGTTTTTTCAACGATTTCCGGGATGAGAGGCAGGACTTTTGCGTGTGATAAAAAAAGGTTTGCAGTAAGAAATTCTTCATCTGAATAGCCCCGAAATCCCAGCAATTCCATTTTTGTAATGACTGAAACACTAAATGATGAGCGGATTATCTTTTCAATCATCTCATGAACATGCTGTGGAGCTTCTCCTTTAAGATATGAGATGAGAATGTTCGTATCAATGAGATATTGATTCACGATCTATCCCATTCATCACGCATTTTTCTCTCTATCTCCACAGCAATGGCATGTGAAAAAGCATGTTTTATTGATCCAAAAAATTCTGATGGATCCCAAGGGATATTTTCTTCAGATTCTTCTATCTTACAATATTTTTGATTCCATATGTCAATAGGAACAATCACATCAGATATCTTCCCATCCTCATTGTACACATATTTTATCTGCATCATCTTCACTTCATTTATCATTCTTCAATAATTGTTACTATCTTTTTCGATGATAAAATGATTTCTTTTCCTTGAATAATGACTTTTTAAAAACATCGAATATTTCTGAGTCTATCCAGTTAGAGAGAAAGTTACGGTATACTTACTATCCTTCCCCCTTCTTCCAGAAACTTTTTTAAACATCCGTCCGGACTTGGGGCATAGACATTACCGGTCCTGGTATACCCGCTGGCCGGACAGTTTCCGGTGCACATCATCCGGTACTCACAGTTCCTGCATTCTTCAAAATCGGAGAGAGGGATTTTATACCGCTGCCGGAGCCGGTTGAACTCCGGATGGTTTCTCCAGACCTCCAGAAGTGGCACTTCATTGATCCGTCCAAGTTCGATATGGGCCAGCATACCACAGGGGACCATCATGCCATCCGGACGGACTGCCATCTTGCTCCACATACATCCACAACCGGTCAGGTATCCCCGGCCAGGCATTGTTCTTCCTTCAAGCCGTGCCTTTTCCATCTCCTGGAATCCTCTTCCCTGGGACAGGGGGCCTGCTGCAGCTGATATCCGGTTTTTATATTTGTCAGCAAGGACAAGGCTTCGTTCCATGGCAATGCAGTGTTTGTCCGGGCAAGACCCAAGTGGCAGACGCTGTTTGTTCAGATTGAGTTCATTCCGATCTCTTCCAGGAGAAACCGTGCGGTATTTTCTAAATCATCCAGGTTAGAACGGTGGATGGTGACCCTGGAGGTGACATGAACACCGGCTTTCTGCAGAATTTTTATGCCTCTGACTGCAGCATCAAAGGATCCATTGGCCCGTATCCGGTCATGGGTTTTAGGACAGGACCCATCGATGGAGACCTGGACATAGTTACATCTCCCGGTCTTTGCGATATGGTCGGCAATCTCAGGGGTAATTAGCCCGCCGTTTGAGAGGATGGCAAAACGCATCCTGTTTTGTACCGCTGCATCGATGAGCTCGGACAGGTCTTTTCTGATGAAGGCTTCTCCTCCGCCAAAGGTGACGTCCATGACCGCAGCCCGTCAGAGTTCTTCCATGAAGGTTACCCACTCTTCGGTTTTTAGTTCACCTCCTGTATCTGCCGGACTTGTCCGGTGAAAGCAGTACTTGCATTTGAGGTTACACCGGGAGGTGATGTCCAGGTCAAGGCTCTTCGGGGTCTTCATGAGCCTGCGGTTTTCGGTCATGTATAGGCAAACCCTGCCCGAACGATCTGGTCACAGAATGTCCGAATATCTTCCATGATGTCTCTGGGTAATGGATCGAATTCCTTAGTCAGTGTCTGGATGATTCCGCCAAGGTCTTTTCCTTCGGAGAGGGACTGCCAGATATTCACTCCGGTCGGGGTGAGACCGACTGATCTGCCGTTGTCCGGGTTATATAAGAGTGCCCAGTTGTCAAACTCCTCGCGAAGAGAGATTTGAGGATGGGGGGTTGGGATAGTAATTGGTTCTGTCATTTTTATCAAATCCTATATCATTGAAAGTTCAAAAGAATTGTCGAATCTGGGATATATTAGAATATAAAAATGGTAAAAGCATGGATGCCTGAATATTCAGATAAAAAGGTATATGGGGCGGTGGCATTTCTGACAGAGGATACAGGGACGGCATCAATGGCTGAGAAGAAAGGTCTCTTTGTGATAAGGGCAACAGGAGATAGTGCCAGTATCATAAATGACGATAAGTTTATTCCAAAGCCCTGGTAAATTTTTTCTCCTTTATCTTTACATCAGAGAGAATCCCTGATAACCTCCAATGGTGCATCAGTCTTGATACCGTACCCGGAATAATGCACCCTCCCTGCAATGTATCCTTCGTCCCTTAACCGGTTGAGAATTATATCAACAGGTCCTGGTGAAAGACGGTAATACTTCGCAAGTTTATGATAATTATAACTAAAGGAGATATCAGGCTCATCCCAGCAGGTATTCAGTAGTTTTGTAAGTCCAGACTTATCTCCGGCGATGAACGTTTCAGCATCCTGGATCATTCCAGAAAGTGTATCCTGATCATGTATTGGCCCTGTCCAGAGTGGTCCGGTCGGAGTTAATGAAGTTCCACAGAGAGGGCAGGTATAAACCCCTGGAAAAAACTTCTGTTCTTCCATCCGGTAAGGGCAGACTGGGCACTGGTGAATGTACCCAAGCCGTGCTATGCTTTTGTCTGCGGCGGATGCACTGCTTTTCAGCTGAAGATGGAGCCTGACAAAATGTTCATGTGCATAACAGAAGAGCGGTATGATCCCCTTATCATACACCGCCGCATGCCTGGCAACATTTCCAAGAAGTATACGAAGACCCACTTCGGTATGGTATTCAGTATTGAGGGGCCTTGCCATGTACCTTCTGATTCCAGCCCTCAGGTGAGCACCACATAATGGTGCCGTATCGGTTGCGGTCACTCCAAGATACTTCCCTGACGAGCGTATAGCTGCATCGATAAATGGTGCAGGAGTTCCAAAAGGGTCAAGATCCACAAACCCAAACTTCTCCTCTGACATCAGGCTGTTCGCATCCTGGCAGGTAATCTTTGCCTGTATCCCAAGAGACCTGACATTTTGCATTATGAGCCTGGTTGCCATCAGGTCACGATCATTCAGGGTAACAGGAACGTCAGTCTCATTACCGACCCTGCAACCACGAATCCCGGACGCGGCCATTGCATCAAGGTAGGAATGTGGGGATAACTGCCTTATTACAAGGACTGTGGTATCACGGTTGAGTGCCATCCGGGAGTTATAAAATACCGGCGCTGTGCCGGGCGGAAAGGGAACAAGAGGATTTTGACAGGGAACTGATATCGTCGTCCTGCCTTCCGTCACCAAGGTAAGGTCCATTTCGCTAAAAATTGCGTTCGATAATCTTATACCTATCCCTGCACCACATAATAGGGCAGGACGTGTGGCCTAGCACGGATATGGCGTCAGCCTCCTAAGCTGAATGCCGGGGGTTCAAATCCCTCCACGTCCGTACCTTTTTTGAAACAGGTGTGAAATGAACGGCGCAGCCTATATCTCTATCATCCGCCCGGTCAATGCAGTTGTTGCCGGCCTTGCAGGTATCCTTGCTACGATCATCGCAACCGGTTCAGTTCCTGCTGAGTTTTTCTTCATTTTTTTGATCATCCTGACGATAACCGGTGCCGGAAATGTAATCAACGACTATTATGACAGGGAGATAGATGCAATAAACCAGCCGTCCCGCCCGATACCATCAGGGAAGATATCACCAGGACATGCCCGCATATATGCAGTCTTTCTCTTTCTTGCCGGGAATGGGATAGCCATCTGGTTCATGCCTCAGCCGATAGCCGCAATAGCGGTTGTTAATTCTATTCTTCTCTG
>JAAYPD010000262.1 GCA_012520015.1 Methanomicrobiales archaeon | reverse complement strand
GACATGTTGCCAGGGTCTGACCGCCCCGGGATTCCTGAGGCAAATAGGTTTCTTTGCTTCAAGCGATCGCATGAAATCCGGAACAATCCGATTTTCCGACCAGTCTCCTCCACCAATCACGTTGCCGGCACGTACTGAAGCAATTGTGGGAGTATCGTCTGTTGAAAAAAATGACCTGATATATGACGATATGACAATTTCTGCAGCACCTTTTGAAGCGCTATACGGATCATGCCCGCCGACAGGATCGGTTTCCCGGTACCCGTAGATCCACTCACGGTTCTCATAGCACTTGTCACTGGTTACCATCACGCCTGCCTGAACGGATGGCGTCCGGCGAATGGCCTCAAGAATATTGGCAGTACCCTGTGTATTGATCTCAAACGTTTCACGAGGAGTGATGTAAGACTCAGGCACCAACGGTTGGGCCGCAAGGTGGAACACCATCTCAGGCTCTGTTGCGGAGAAAATTTCCAGGATTCTATCATAGTGACGAATATCGCATGAGTAATGGGTTATGACAGATTCCAGTCCACAGGCAACATAATTGTCGCGGGATGTCTTTGGAGCCAGCCCTATGCCCGTGACCATGGCTCCCAGACTGTGGAGCCAGAGTGCAAGCCACGATCCTTTAAATCCTGTATCCCCGGTGATGATAATCTGTTTATCAGCATAGATTTCTGAAAGAGCCATGCGCCTGCTCACCAGATTTTCCAGAATGCTTCACCGGTATCCCATAACCGATTCAGGTATTCCATATCACGGACGGTATCCATGCATGCCCATCGTCCGGGATGCTTGTATACCATCAGTTCTCCTGCCGCCGCAAGCCCTTCAAGGGGGCCTGCCTCCAGATCGCATGCTCCGTCAGGAGTCAAATTGTTGAAGAAAGCACGGTTAAACACATAAAAGCCCCCGCTAATATAATGATTGGATGTTGAGGGTTTTTCCCTGAAGTGCTTTACCTGGTTACCTTCAAGATGCAGTTCACCGAACTGGGATGCTGGAGATACTCCGGTAACCGTTGCCATCTTACCGTGCGACCGGTGGAACGCAAGAAGTTGATCGATATTAATGTCTGCAACCCCGTCCCCATAGGTCACCATGACCTCGTCACCAACGAGATATTTTTCAACGCGCTTTAATCGGCCGCCTTTGAGGGTATTTTCCCCCGTATCAACAAGGGTGATAGACCAGTCTTCTGTTTCGTTTGAATTACAGGGTAAAAATGATACAGAATGACGATTCCCGAGTTTAACACAAACATCCTGACTCATCAAGTGGTAATGATAAAAATACTCCTTGATCAGGTTCCCCTTATACCCAAGCGGCAAGATAAAATCTGTATGCCCATATCGAGCAAAGATCTTCATGATGTGCCAGAGAATTGGTTTACCCCCCACCGGAACCATAGGTTTGGGGCGATACTCAGTCTCTTCGCGCAGCCGGGTTCCAAGACCCCCACAGAGAATAATGACCTGCATTGTACAACGTCCTTGCTTTAACAGTTTATTATCTCCTGAACCTTCTAACTCTCATCCAAATGCTCAAGGTGCTCCAAGAACTACAGCAGTAAAAGGACGGCTTTGTTCAAAGGGGATGAAGCTAAGACGGACACACATTTTCACTGCAAATCCAGAATAAACTGGATCCAATTCAACAAGATCTCAGGGATATTCCACGCGTGCTCTATATTTTCCCATTATTCTAACAATTATACTTCACAACATTATCAGCATCCACAGGTATAAATATATTGGGGATATGCACCTAGGAAATAAATCCTTCATTGATGCTGGCCAAGAGTCACCGAACAGTGTCCGGAAACAACGCTCTTCTTTTCCCAGACGTTGCGGATGACCGGTCATTCACGACGATTGCATCGGCGCCATATAAACGAGCATTTTACGCACAAAGAGGATAAATTTTTCTAAAATACCTATATTATTCAAGTACTAGTGTAGCGACACCGATTTCTTTAAGTCACTCTT
>JAAYPD010000261.1 GCA_012520015.1 Methanomicrobiales archaeon | reverse complement strand
CTTTAAGGTTCATCGTCTTTGGGATCCGCCATATCTCTAGGTTGCCCTTGATATTGTCGACCTGGGTAAGCTGCGCTCGGTTCTCTCCTCCCTCCCGGAGAATGATCACCTGATAATCGAGGCAGGAACTCCGCTCATAAAAAAGTTTGGACTGCAGGTCATCAGCGAGATCCGTGCTGTAAGGCCAGATGCCTTCATTGTTGCTGATATGAAAATTCTTGATACCGGAAACCTTGAGGCACGGATGGCTGCTGACGCATCTGCTGATGCTGTGGTCATGTCTGGTCTTGCACCGGTCTCCACCATCGAGAAGGCTATAGCAGAGGCTCGTAAGACTGGCATCTACTCGGTCATCGACATGCTTAATGTGGAGGATCCTGTCGGTCTTATCGCCAGCCTGAAGGTCAGGCCTGATATTGTTGAACTTCACCGTGCAATTGATGCTGAACACACTTCACATGCATGGGGTAATATCGGTGATATCAAGAAAGCTGCAGGTGGGAAACTTCTTGTTGCTACCGCTGGCGGTATCCGGGTCCCGGTTGTGAAAGAGGCACTCAAAACCGGCGCAGATATTCTTGTTGTCGGCAGGGCGATTACTGCAAGCAAGGATGTCAGGCATGCGGCAGAAGAGTTTCTTGAGGAACTTGACAAGGAAGAGATCGACCAGTTCAGAATAATGACTGATTTCTAATCAGATCTTATTTAATTCTATTTTTTGATTCTGGCTGATCTGGCTTCATTGAAATACAGAAGATACGAAGACCTATATTGATTCTGGCTGAATTACCTATAGGATGAAATATTTCAATACTGCTGGCCCTGTAAACTGTAAAGATCATTATTGCCTTCCCCCTCTTAGTCGGTTTCATCTCCCAGAAATTCTCAGACTTATTTCCCAGAAGAAATATTTCGTCCTTCATGCACCGAGACAAAGCGGGAAAACTTCATGCCTTCTTGCCCTGGAGGATTACCTGAACGCTTCAGAATCGTATAAATCCCTATATATCAACGTTGAATCGGCCCAGGCCGCAAGAAATAATGTAGAAAAGGGGATATCCGCAATAATTACAGAGATAGAACGAAGAATTGAACTTTCAGGATTAGGTTTGGATTCACAAAGAATAGTTAAGGAGCTCTTTGATCCACACTTATCACTATCAGCACTGAACAGTGCTTTAACAAGGCTTGCCGAAAGTTCTCCTTTACCTTTCGTCCTGCTCATCGATGAGATAGATGCTCTTGTTGGAGACACCCTGATATCTGTTCTCCGCCAGATCCGGTCCGGATATGATACCAGGCCTGACCATTTCCCGTCAACGGTGATTCTCTGTGGTGTCCGGGATGTACGGGATTACCGAATTCAATCTGATACTGAGCAGATGATCATCACTGGTGGAAGTGCCTTTAACATCAAAGCAGAGTCACTTCGCATTGGGAATTTTTCAAAGGAAGAGGTCCGGACACTTAGTCTTGAACATACAAAAGAGACTGGCCAGGTCTTTACCACCGATGCTCTTAATGCCATTTGGGATCTTACCAGCGGGCAGCCCTGGCTTGTTAATGCCCTGGCATATGAGACCTGTTTTAAACTGGAGCTTGGAAAAAACCCAGATAATCCCATTACCGACTGCATGGTTGAACAGGCAAAAGAGAACCTGATTATTCGAAGAGAAACGCATCTGGATCAACTGGCAGACAAACTGAAAGAAGAGCGGGTACGGCGGGTAATTGAACCTATCCTCACCGGTGACCTGTACGAAGGAATGCTCCGGGCTGATGATATTGAATATGTAAAGGATCTGGGTCTTATCACTCAGGCACCGAACGGGGAGATATCCATTTCAAACAGGATATATCAGGAGATTATCCCCAGGCAACTATCCTGGGAAAGCCAGTCAGGGATGGCTCTCAAGCAGGCATGGTTCATTGATGACGATGGAAGACTCAATATTTCAAAACTTATCGGAGAGTTCCAGCAGTTTTTCAGGGAACATTCGGAGAGCTGGATTGAGAGGTTTCAGTATAAGGAAGCAGGCCCGGAGATCCTTCTTCAGGCATTCCTCCAACGAATTGTAAATGGAGGGGGACAGATTGACCGGGAATATGGTCTGGGCCGGACACGGACTGATCTTTATGTCAGATGGCCACTTCAGGACGGAACGGTGCAGAGGATCATCATTGAACTTAAGATCCTGTATAAATCACGTGAACAGACGATCGAGGATGGAATGAAACAGGTGTGTAAGTATGCCGACCGGTGTGGTGCCGATGAGGCTCATATTATTGTTTTTGACCGGAGACCAGAGGTGCCATGGGATAAAAAAATATTTCAGGATACTCGAATCGACATAGGATCTGAAGACAAGATGAACCAGTGCTCAGTTGAGATCTGGGGAATGTGAGATTAAAATTATAAAAAATGAGGTGCGACGGGAAAAGTGTTATAATGGATTGCGTTTAGAATAACGCTACAGAATTCGTTCCCCGTATCCCCTTTGTGACATGCGGCACCACTTCAGACATTGTGCGGTGTGATGCCCACAAGGAATGTGGCGAAGCAGGTACCTTGATATTATAGATCCCAGAGCATTCGAAGTTTCACATATATCCGGAGAAAAGAAAATGGCAGAACCTTTCAACACCTCAATAACTCTTACCAAAGATGATGCTCGGCGTTTTCATGAATACGATAGTGATCCGTTGAAATACGAAAATGACCGGAGCAAAGCCGCAGCTTGCCGGGCCCGGCAAATCGCTCAAAATCTCAAATTCTAATTCATTGATTTTGATCCTGCTGGGATAACCTTAGTGCATTTATCCGATTCTATTCTTATCAATGATTTTTGCTGCGCTAACAAAGAGGGGAGTCTTCCCCTACAGAATTTCCTGAAACGTCATGCACATGATAATCAGAAAAGGAAGTTATCGATAACCTGGATTCTTGTCCAGAAATCAGACCCACATATCCCTCTTGGATACTTTTCTCTTGCCTGTGCGAGTATAGACGTTGAGGATCTGAATTCCTGTGACACAAAAGGTTGTCCTAAATACGAACGGTTTCCTGCGCTATTAATTGGGAAATTTGCCATCGATGACCGGTATCAAATGAAGGGACTTGGTACTCAACTCATGGATTATGTCTATGCTCTTACCATTAAACTATCAGAAAATACCGGATGCCGATACCTGATTGTAGAATCAAAACCTACTTCTGCCTGGTTCTACGAAGAGAAGTGTAATTTTATCAGGGTCCGGGAACTCGATGGAGGAAATATCCTCTTTTACAAGAATGTGATTACTCTGCTCTCTGAATGAAAAGAGTGATACATCAATTTTAATCCCGAGCAGTGAAGATTGAGGATGATATGAAACAGGTGTGGTGCCGATGAGGCTCATATTATTGTTTTTGACCGGAGACCAGAGGTGTCATGGGATAAAAAAATATTTCAGGATACTCGAATCAACAAAGGTTCTGAAACCAAGATGAACCAGAACCCATTTAAAATCTGGGGAATGTGAGGGGAAAACCATAACCTGGGAGGAACGGCTTATCTATGCAAAGTCATTTGCTCATGCAGAAAAATTCGGGATATTATTCGATGAACGAGTAAAATCAGCCCTAACAGAGATAAATTCGATGAATAAAAGAGGAAAGGGAAGGGTTGTTTATCGGACAATTGATGCAGCCAGGGAGAAAGTTGCATCAATTCTTGCAGATAAGCGAGTAGCAGAAGTAATCAACGTTGAGTATATAGAGCGCATTATTGAGATCCCTAAACGCAAATACGGGGATAAACCCGCCAGAATAGAACTTACAACGCGAGTTCAGGTGAAACCCTTTATTAACTTACCCACTCTTAAAAAAGTGCAGGAATCATTGGGATGTTGAGTATACGTGACTAATAAACCAGCAAATGACCTTTCAATGCAGGATGTTGTCCTGACATATCGTGATCAATACATTATTGAGCACCAATTTCATCGACTGAAGGGAAAAGCACTATCAATCCTATATTCCTGGAATACATAACGAGATGAAAACTAAAACTCGCAAATATTGATTAGATTAAAAAAATAAGAGACAATTTATGACGAATAAAATGATCATCGTCAGGTGAGCTGACAACACATAACTATTTTATTTAATTTTATGAATATTTTGATTTATCTTCCTATTGTAAAATTATAGGTAATTTGAGATCAAATTTTTGGGGCATTGTTATGAGTGTCTGGGACTTTAGGTAATAAGATCTTATACTCGTGGGGATAGTGCTCCCGTGCAAACTCAGAGAAACTTTAGTGAGATAATTAATTTCCGCATCAAGTATCCTTATGACTTCTAAAGAGTGTTTAAGTTGCATCAGGGCATGCACTGATAGGCTCTGTTCCAGTAGTTGTCGGATATCACCCCCTTTTTAGTTCGAACCTGCCTTTTATTGAAATCATAATTTCATCCGCAGGGGTCCCCTGGAGAATTCCATCCATAATCTTTCGCCCTGACTTTCCAAAAACATCAGTAAGCACATTTGACAAATGGAACATTTCGTTGTCAAAGATATTATGGATGCGATTCTTAAGATCGGTCCTCTTGCGAACTAAG
>JAAYPD010000024.1 GCA_012520015.1 Methanomicrobiales archaeon | reverse complement strand
CTCCTTTGTTACATATATCGGGGGGATCATCTTTGCCATAATCGGAGTTGTGGAAGGAACTTCTGCCCTGACTAATTTCTGGGACGGGAGCGGTATATTTCCGATGGCGATTATCTTCCTCTGGGGTGCTGTTGCCTGGTTCACTCTTGCTGCAATTACAACCTCACTTGGATCAATAATTGACAGTTTCCTGTATGAACGTGAGAGCCTTTCACGCGCAGTTATCTATTCCTACTTTATCAGTGCGATCGGTGTACTGGCCTTTGGAGGGATGAGTTATACCCTCTCTAATTTAAGCCTTGATCAGTTTCCAATTACACAGGATCTGGGAATTACTTATATTATTCAGGGAGCGATTGGCGGACTTGTCTGTGCTTTTGTAGGGATCATTCTTCAGCATTTTATCTCCATCTGGGCCCATGATAAAGGAGAGGCCATATCTTTTCAATAATTTTTTTGACCAGTGCTATAGAGTCACCTATAAATTCTCAACCGTCTCTTTTGACCATATAAGATCTCGTAGAGGGCTGGATATGAGTAACCTGAATTATTACCTTAAAAATTTCTTTCTTGCACTTTTCATAACCGGGCTGTTAAGCGTGCAGGTTTCTGCCATTACAGCAGATGCCTTGTTCAGACCGGCCCAGGGAATGGCTCCACTGAATGTGATGTTTAACGATGCATCAACTGGAAAACCGATAGAATGGCATTGGGACTTTGGTGACGGGCATACCGGAGACGGGCCTGTAATCATGCATACTTACATGACACCCGGAACTTACACGGTGACTTTAATGGTGCTGGATGCCCAGGGTTTATCAGATACGGTCACTTTTAATAAGGCTATTACAGTAAATCCCGGCCTGTTTATGCCGGTTATGCCGATGAACATGCCAACGTTCTCTGCTGATTTTACCGGAGGACCACAATCAGGACCGGCTCCTCTCTCTGTATCCTTTTCAGATCTCTCAAAAGGTGATCCAGATAGCTGGTTTTGGGATTTTGGGGATGGTGCAACTTCCACAGAGAAAAATCCTGTTCATATCTATTCTGCACCAGGATCCTACACCGTGACCTTGAAGATCTCCAGGGAATCGGCCACGGGGATGAAGGAAAGGAAAAATTACATCACCGTTACCCAAAATACCGGAGGATATGAAAACCAGGCTGTAAGTTCAGATTCTGCTATTCCCCAGGTGGGGGAAAGGCCAGTACAAAGCATGATGGTAACGGAAGATGAGACTTCTGAATTTACTTTTTCGATGGGAACAGAGCTCGTGGAAACGGATTACTGTCTCTCAGGTTTAAACCTGACCGCAGAAGTTGCGACAATAAGCTTGGGAGAGGACTTTATTATCAATGTCAATGGCAGACCCCTTGAGAAGGTATATGTCTGGATCTCTTCAGAAGATACATTAAAAGACGGGAATTTCCCGGTAATATTGGATGAGGGGATGGTATTTGATAGTCAGGAAGGTCCGTATACTATTGGTTCTTTCATTCCTGATGCAAAATCCGGCCTTATGATCTCTGACCTGGTTATCAGTGATGACCCTGGCCATGGAACGGCCTTATACGGGCTTTTGGCACTTGATAAGGATGGAAAATATTCCTTCACGATTCAGGCAGCCCTGGCAGCACCAGGCAATTACATAATTAATGCAGTTTCAGGAGAACCAGATAAAACGGGTGATTGTATTAATAAATTGCAGGTTACAATCCTGCCATAATGCATTTACCAATACACAAAAGCATTTTAATGTTAGTATCCAAAAGGTGATCTTCTATGAAAATGTTAAGAATTATAAAGATTTCCGGGGTCATTGCATGTATTCTTCTTTTGACTGCCGGATTTGCAGCTGCATTCTCGATGTCATCAGGGGTATCTTCAACTTCTTCATCAGGAGGTTTTTCATCTTCCAGCAGCAAATCCAGTAATCTTGGATTTAGTTCATCCACCCTTGTGATGACCGGGGGGAGTCCATCAAAACCTGCTACTCCTCCAGCCCCTGCCGGCGGGCCGACCATACCTCCAAATGAGGTGATCCCGCCACAATGGCAGCCTGGCGCGAGATCAGGGACATTTTTTGATCCAATGACCCAGACAAACTGGTTCTTTGATAATGTTCTTCAGAAGTTTTACACTCCGACTTATGGTTGGTTTTTAATCACCCAGTTCACTAAAGAAGGGAAGGTATACGCCCAATTTTATTATGATCCAAAATCGAGTGAGTTCCGGGATATGAGAACCGGGGCGGCGGTCATAAGTCCTGCAGGTTCAGGACAGTCTTCAGGACAGGCAGGACCTGTACAAACTCCAGGTACCGGGACGGGGCCCATTGTTGCAGGACAACAATCACCAGGCAGCTCTACACCAAAGCCCCCTGTAACCGGGGCGTCTGCACCCACCACTCCCGCACCCGCTCCTGCATCCTCTGCACACCCATGCAGAATTCCCTGTGTTTCATGCCCATCAGGTTACTGTGATGACTGTAATCAGAATGGCGTATGCGATGATACAGAATCAACAGGAGCACCAGTAGTTGCCGCCGGGTCTATGCCTCAGACGCAGATAGAAAGTCCAGGTAAAAAACCTGATCAACCAGACTCAGGACAGGTAGACTGGCCTGTTTCAGCGGCATCCAGTGCCCAGGGAGGCCTGGACGAAGACCCACAGTCGACGATATATTACCATCAGGATCTCTCCCTTGCAAAAATCCGTCCAATTTTAAAGTGCGACCCTGACCAGGATTGTGAGTACTGTCTTGACATTGATGATGATGGCGCATGCACCCTGCTGGATTATGCAATCATCCTTTGTAACGGAAAATGGGGGCTTGATTACATGGGCGACAGGGACAATATATGTGATACCGACATCCTCCTGTTCATGGACTGCTCTGAACCTTCCGAATGCACACTTGCACAGTTCTGCAGAGATGCAGATGGGGACGGTGCCTGTGACTTAGAGCTGGCAGTAATGGAACTATAACTTCTTTTTTGAATTTTTCTGGAAATGCATTCTCATCCTTACCAAGGTTTATTATTCCATACCCGAATTATGAATACATGGGTGGAAAGGTCCGGCTTTTATCGGAAGAGAGAGATAGAAAAAAGTTATATCGATACACCTTTTGTATAAAACTTTTTTTTATTTTATTTGCTTGTCTTATAATCATTGAACCGGCCTTCTCAGCCGGTCAGGCATACACTATCGGAGATGTGATTCTCAAGACTGACCAGCTGAGAAATCTTACCGGGGCAGACGGGACTTCAATTGGTGTTGGTGTCATCTCAAATGGTGCAGGAGGACTAATAGAGGCCCAGCGTTCTGGAGATCTCCCTCCGGATGTGATAGTTCTCATGAACGGCAGGGGGAGCGAGGGAACTGCCATGATGGAGATAATCCATGATATTGCTCCTGGTGCACAGCTTCTTTACCATGATTTCGGGGGAGGTGCACAAAACGACTTTGTTTATGCAATAGAGTCTTTAATTGATGCTGGCGCCAGGATAATTGTTGATGATGTAGGATTTTTGCAGGTTCCCTATTTTGAGGATGGATATACAGCACAAAATATCAACAGGATTCTGGAGATGCATCCTGAAGTAATTATCGTGAGTGCTGCCGGGAATAATGCAGAAAGCCATTATCAGTCATTTTTTTCTGATGATGGTTCCGGGTACCATTCTTTTGAAGGAAACAGCGGTATACCCATAGCGGTTCAGCCTGGAGGTATGTTTTCTGCATTTTTACAATGGGATGACATTTATGGAAGTTCGTCAAATGACTTTAACCTTTATTTTGAAGAGAACGGGGAGCTGATTGCACTTAGCGAGCGTATCCAGGATGGAAGCAGTATTCCTGAAGAGAAATTTACCTATATTAATGATAGTGACGCTCTTGTTCAGGGTCTGATAAGGGTAAAAAAAGAAAATCCTTCGGTTGAAGATAAAAATATTGAAATTTTTATCAATGCTCAAAAAGACAAAGTCTACATCACCAAAATACACCTTGTCATAGAAGATTCTATAGCCGGGCAGGCGGCAGTTCCCAAAGTGATCTCGGTCGCGGCCATTTCACCTGATAGAATAAATACAATCGAACGTTACTCATCCCAGGGTCATGTTACCATATCATACCCGGAAAATGTTGTCCGACAAAAGCCAGATATCACCGGGATAAGTAATGTCGCTGTATCTGGTGCAGGAGGTTTTCCAAGAATATTTTCCGGAACAAGTGCTGCTGCTCCGCATATAGCCGGGATGCTCGCCCTTGAATGGAGTTTATTTCCTTCAGTTCCTGCGGATGATATGAGAGAGGCCCTTCTTTTTGCAACCCTTGAACTTGGCGAACCAGGCTGGGACCCGGCTTTTGGTTATGGCCTTCCTGATGCACTTAAGATGTATGAGAGATTGCAAGGGTTCACGCCCAAATCACCGCTTGATTCGTCTCTGGCACAAAAACCGATAAAACCCATAAAATCCATGATAGATCTCCCTGTTATGCTTTCCGGTTCAGGTGAGATAACTGGACCGGTAATCATCACAGCTCCAGGAACCTATACACTTGGAAGAGATATCTCTCATTCTGCCGGTTCGATAATTACGATTATGTCTTCTGATGTTACTATCCAGGGTGGAGGGAGAAGGATTGAGGGTTTAAGCGTCCAGTTTATCGACAATACCCCGATTGATCAAAATGCCATACTAATCCAGCCACCTGATTCGGGAAGGCTGAAAAATGTGGTCATAAAGGACATGATGATTGAGGGCAGTACTAATGCCATAATTGGAAAACAGATCGACCATATTCATATTGATGGATGTACTCTCTCACATAATGCAATTGGTATCGGCTTATATGGATCAGATAATGGACTTATAGAGAACTGCCTGCTTTCTGGAAACTCGTATAAGGGTCTTGCCATTAAAGAAGGCTCATCTGACAATTTGGTAAAAGGAAATACCATTGAAAAGAATCTCTATGGCATAGATTTGATTGGAAGTGTTAACACGGTACTTGAAGATAATATAATCCGTGATAATAGAAGAGAGGATGAATACACCCCAAAAGGTTCATCTGCTTCAATTCCGACGGTTCTCCCGGCACCTCTTCCAACGGGGGTCGTCCCTTGTGTTGACTTAGACTTTGATGGTATATGTGATGATCCAAACGGAACTCCTCAGCCAACAAAGGCCCCATCTCCTTCATCAGTTCCATTCTCTTACACTGAAGAGTTTACCATGACTACCATCTATACACAACCAGATCATCACTCCTCCCATTATCCAACACCTTACCCTACAAAATGCTCGCATTATTAAAATCTGGACTGCTAAACCTAAAATTTTTTCAGGTTCAAGGCAGCAAGAACCAGCTGTGCAGGTAAATGCTCAAGTAGTACAACTCTAACAATACTTCATGAGGTAATGTGAGAATCATGAAAGTGAAAACAGCTATGTTCGAGCGAAAAATAATTTTGAAATTCAGTCTCTTTTTGATTTTTGTCTTATATCTTGTGTGTTGTCCGGTAATAGCAGCAGGCTCGGTCCACACTGAAGGGGATAGTATACTAAAGACGGATCAATTGAGAAAACTTACACATTCTGATGGGACCGGGGTGATTGTAGGGGTAATATCAAATGGAGCAAAAGGATTAGCTGATGCCCAAAAGTCAGGAGACTTACCAGATAATCTGATAGTATTAGAAGAAGGAAACAGGGCCGAAGGGACAGCGATGCTGGAGATCATCCATGACATCGCACCAGGAGCCACTCTTATCTATAATGATTTTGGCGGTGGCAGAGAGGAGAGATTTGTCGAAGCTTTTAGTAAACTCATTTCAGCCGGTGCTGATATCATCGTGGATGATGTGTTTAATTATGAAGTTCCATATTTTGAAGACGGAAAGATAGCAGTTGGGATTTCCAGGCTTCTTGAGGAGAATCCTGAAGTAATTATCATCAGTTCAGCAGGCAATATTGCAGACGCCCATTACCAGGGACTATTTTCAGATGGTGGTGAAGGATATCATTCCTTTAATGGCTCCACCGGTATACCACTTGAAATTCAGCCAGGTGGAAGGGTAAAACTGCATTTGCAATGGGATGATCCATTTACTGGAGCAAAAAATGATTTTGATCTTTTTTTACATGACCTGCAGAGTGATTCAGATGTTGCAATAGCTAATAAGGTCCAGACTGGGAAAGAAAAACCATATGAGAAGATCGATTACCAGAATGTTGGAGACAAAGTGCAAAAAGCCGAGATTCGTATCAGGGCAAAGGAGGGTAAAGGTCAGGGATCACATCTTGAGCTCCTTCTTGACACCGATCCAGAAAGGGTCGT
Organism: Methanomicrobiales archaeon; assembly: GCA_012520015.1. Taxonomy (GTDB): domain Archaea; phylum Halobacteriota; class Methanomicrobia; order Methanomicrobiales; family Methanospirillaceae; genus Methanospirillum. Next base: position 11,025 of record JAAYPD010000024.1, on the reverse strand, counting down.
TGTCGGAAAAGAACACCTGACTACTGATGACTCAATCCTGGGATGGTCTGCTTTACCAAATGTTATCTCTGTTGCAGCAGTCTCAACAGACACCCTGAAGATCCAGGAATTTTCCTCCCAGGGTACTGTCACGATTGCACACCCCGTTCCAGAGACCAGGAAAAAACCGGAGATTACCGGTGTTGACGGGGTTAGTGTCACTGGTTCCGGAGGATTTCCAAAAGTATTTACCGGAACAAGTGCAGCCGCTCCGCATATTGCCGGGTTACTTGCATTAGTGAAGAGTATTTACCCGTCAGTGTCCTGCCAGGAATTAAAAGAAGCCCTTTTAAAGAGTGCTGAAGACCGGGGAGAACCCGGTTGGGACCCGGTTTATGGGCATGGTCTTGCAGATGCCATTTCACTTTACGAATACCTGAAAGATGCAGGAAATGAAGCCATGGAACCTGGACAGGCAGAAAAACCTGTGATTTCAGATGAAATTTCAAAACCAGAAAAAGTTCCCATTGAGGAATTTGTTCTTAATCGTCCTGCTATCCTCTCAAAACCTGGAACTTATATTCTGGACGATGATATCATCGACTATTCAGACACCATCCTGACCATTGCCGGATCTGACATCATTATTGATGGAAAAGGCCATACAATATCTGGTATATCAATCAGTTTCGGGCTGGATGCTCCTGTTTTACAGACCGGGATCCTTATCTGGTCGCCTGAAAATAAACCGGTCTCAAATGTGATAGTTAAAAACCTGAATATTACCGGGACATATAAAGGTATTTCAGCCATTGGAACAGAAAACCTGGTGATTGAGGGGTGTGGTCTCCAATATAACAGCAGGGGTGTTGAGTTATCTAAGACAAAGGATACCAGTGTTAGAAATTCGGTTGCCATGGGCAATAGTTATGCTGGATTATATGCAGATGGCTCCTCTACAGACCTTTCTCTTGAAGATAACCAGTTTATTAAAAATCTCTATGGAATAGTGCTGGATGGTTCTTCCTTATGTCTGATAAGCAGAAATCTTATTGCCGATAATTATTATGATGGAATTAAACTGGATCATGGGGTAAGCAATACAGAAGTAGATAATAACTTTTGCACAGGGAATAGAAATGGCGGGATTACGCTCTTATCCGGTTATAATAATTCAATCACAAACAACACCTGCCAGATGAACAACCCATCTGGTATTCTGTTATCAGAGAGCACTGATAATATCATATCAGGAAACAGGCTGCAAAGGAATGTCCGTGGATTAAATCTCTATTATTCAGACAATAATATAATTTCACAAAATGAAATCACAGGTAATGATGCCACTGGTATCATGCTTCAGCCTTCAGGACATAATACAATAACTGGTAACAGGATTATCGCAAACTTTGCAGAAGGAATACTGGTTACAAATTCTGTTGGGCGTGATCAGGTTAACCTGGTAGCAAACAATTATCTTGAAAATTTCCAGAATGTTCGTATCCAGGAAGGAGGAAAGCCCAATTACCGGTGGAATTATCCCAAGGCTGAAGGGTTTAACATAGTTGATGGCCCGTTCATGGGAGGCAATGTCTGGGCTCTTCCTGGTGGGAAAGGCTATTCACAGACCTGCCAGGACAGAGATGGGGATGGTATATGCGACCTGCCTTACACGGTCTTTGCCGGAAACGTAGATGAACTTCCGCTAAAGTATACCGGAGAGTCAATATCTCCTGCAGTACTGGCTGAACTGGGTCCTCTTCCAGAACCAGAGACTGCTGAAGATTTTGTAACAAGAGGAAAAATTCTGATGGGCAGCAGCGATTACTTCGGAGCACTTGATGCATATGAACAGGCGATCGCTCTTTCTCCAACTAATTACCAGGCATGGCGTGACAAGGCTCTGTGTCTTAAAGAGCTCAAACGTTATGATGAAGCGATGCAGGCCCTGAATACCATCCTGCCTATATATAAAGAGAAACCGGAACTCTGGTCTACTGCAGGGGATATTCTCCTTGTGGACATGCAAAAATATACCGAATCAATTCCATTTTTTGAAAAAGCGGTCTCGCTGGATCCCAGGGACACGCATTCACTTGTTAACCTGGCTTTTTCCTATGATAAAGCGGGAAATCCTGAGCGTGCATTAGAGACATACCGGCAGGCACTGGAGATAAATCCCTCTCTTACCGATGCCTGGAACAAAGCAGGGAACATTCTCACTCGCGCAGGGAGATTTGATGAGGCGGTGAAAATGTACGACAAAGGAATCTCAATAGACCCGGGGAATGCATTTATCCTGAATAATAAAGGGTATTCTCTATATTTAGCTGGTAAATATCCTGATGCCCTTGAATCCTTACAAAAAGCTGTTATCCTTAATCCTGAATATAAGTCGGCCTGGAAAAACCTGGGAGATGTTTTCAAAGCAATGGGACGTTTAGCTGATTCAGAGAGCGCTTATGCAAAAGCCGTTTAGTTGATCGACATATCATAATACTTTTTAATGAGAAGTACAGACTTAATCATATGAAGCGGATTGCCGTATTCATGGTATGTGTGTGTATTCTTATGCTCTCCATGGTGACGATCACTTCGGCCTGGTACTCATCCAGCTATTCTTCTCAGTATCAGTCATCATCTGGATGTGCCTGGGATCCATGGTTTGGAACGCAGTGTGGATATTCTCAGAGTTATAGCCAGCAGTCAAGCACTTCATATGGTGGATATTATCCATGGGGTGGAGGATGGGGAGGTAGTTATTATAACTCCTATTCGTCCTGGAACTATGGCAGCTGGGGATTTTGGGCAAATGGTACACAGATTGAAGATGTGACCGGAGTCTGGAATACAGATCTTCTTGGTGAGAGGAACCTGAAACTGACCGGAGATGATATCATCCGTGGATCTTACATGAATGGCGATGACCAGGGGTATATCCAGGGTAATTTCAGTTATTCAAATGAAACACTGCCTCTTATGAATGGTATCTGGTGGGAAGAGCCGAATTATCAACCACCATACTCCGCTGGGGTAATGGAGATAACATTCCTTGACTCTACCTCAATTGAGGGAATATTCTCATACTCTGATGGAACATGGGGACCATTTACTGGAACTAAGATAAGTGGCAGCCTTTCCGAAGAGATCGAGGAGATGCTTCTGGAGATGCCAGAAGTTAACTGGGCCCTTAACTTTGATGAGAAAAAAGAATATATTGTCAGCAACCCTGCAGAGGAGAACCCTGTGATGCAGCCTGGCAAAGAATCCACAGTATAAACTTTTTTTATGGCTCATCCTTTATTTTAAATACAAGGATGACATAATCTCTCATTTATCACACCACTAATTAGTAAAATAAAAAAAGGGAAGTTGGTTTTAAATGGAAATGACAGAATATGGTAAGCTTCAATCTGAAATAAAAAAGGTTATCGAGTTTCAAAAGTCAGGGTTATCCGCAACAAGAGTAGATTTAAAAGAACTTTCTGGTAATGAGAGGGAAATTGCATCGTTTTTTGACGACCTTCTGGATTTATATCAGGACAATTTTTCAGTGATCCAGGAATCACTTCTCTCAATCCAGAAAGGGGATTTTGAGACCGAAATTAAGAAACTACCAGGAACGTTCTCCGAGATCTCCAATATTACTGATAATATCCGGACCGGTTTTTTCATGCTGGAAGATGACCTTGATCGCTTTTCAAATGCCATGGAGCAGGGGGATCTTTCAGTTCACATTGATGTTGCAAAATACCGGGGAGGTTTTGCAGATATTGTTAAGAACCTGAACAGGGGGATAGAGACAATTTACCGTTCATTTCACCAGACTTCAGAGGGTATTGCTGATTTTGCCGAAGGAAAAATACCGGAGGTAACTGATGAATCAGAGTTTAAAGGGGAATTTAAAAGACTGGCACATAACTTTAATCAGCTTGCCCTTGTCTCTAAAATGCGTGGAGAAGATATAAACTCCTTAATCCGCTCTGCCGAAGAGGGTATCCTTGACGCCAGGGGTGATCCGACTAAATATCCCGGGTATCATGGGAGTATCCTTGAAGGGATTAATAAAATTCTTGATTCATATATCAGGCCAATTAATGTCTCTGCCGAGTATATTGACCGTATCAGCAAGGGAGATATTCCACCAAAGATCACTGATGCTTACCGGGGAGACTTTAATGAGATCAAGAATAACCTGAACTCCCTGATCGATGTTGTCCATATGAGAAATGCAGACATCAATATGCTTATTCAGGCTGCCCTGGATGGAAGGCTTGATTTCAGAGCAGATCCTTCAAAATATCCTGGTGAAAACGGAAGGATGATTGAAGGAATTAATAAGATGCTTGATTCTTATCTTGGGCCGATAAATGTCTCTGCCGAGTATATTGACCGTATCAGTAAAGGGGATACTCCTCCCAAAATAACTGATGAATATCGTGGAGATTTCAACGAGATAAAAAATAACCTGAATAACCTGATAGAGGTCATCCTCTTAAGAGCTGCTGATATCAAGGTTCTCACCAATGCCGGGCTTGAAGGAAAACTGGATGTTCGTGCTGATTCATCAAAATACACCGGGTATCATGGTTTAATGATAGAATCAATAAACAGTATGCTTGATGCCTATATCGGACCGATTAATGTATCTGCCGAGTATATTGACCGTATAAGCAAAGGGGACATTCCTCCAAAGATTACTGAAGAATACCATGGTGATTTCAATGAGATAAAAAACAATCTCAATGCCCTTATTGACGTTGTAAACATGAGAAACGAAGACATCAGGATGCTTATCGAGGCAGCTGTCCAGGGTAAGCTTGATGTCAGGGCCGACCATGTCAAATACCCGGGAGAGAACGGAAAGATGATCAAAGGCATCAATGACATGCTTGATGCCTATATTGGCCCGATTAACGTCTCTGCCGAATATATTGACCGTATCAGTAAGGGAGAACTTCCACCGCTGATTACCGAAGAATACCACGGTGATTTCAACGAGATAAAAAATAATCTGAACAATCTCATAAACACCCTGGCATACTTTATCAAGTCAATGAACAAGATGTCCCAGGAACAAAAGGCAGGGGATATTGATGCATATATGAATGAAAATGAGTTCATAGGCGTCTATAATGAAATGACGGCCGGGGTTAATGTCGCGGTAAAACAACATGTAGAAAATATTTTAAAGATTCTTGAAATCATTGTCTCTTATGCAGATGGTGACTTTGCACCGGTTCTCGAAAAGCTGCCAGGCAAACAGGTAATAGCTAATGAAAAACTTGACCTTTTAAAACAGAATCTTGTTCAGCTGATAAGAGATGTTGAACTTCTGAGTGATAGTGCCGCCAGCGGTCAGCTCGATATCAGGGCCGATACAAGCTCTTATCATGGTGATTTCCTCAAAATTGCACAGGGATTTAACAAAACCCTTGATGCAGTCATCAACCCACTGAACTTATCTGCCGAGTATATTGACCGTATCAGCAAGGGCGATCTTCCACCAAAGATAACTGATGAATATCATGGGGACTTTAATGAACTAAAGAACAATCTCAACCAGTGTATTGATGCCATACAGCTGCTTACAGATGATGTCAATAGTTTATCTGAATCTGCCACTGCTGGCAATTTGCATATCAGGGTAGACGTTAACAGACATCAGGGCTCTTATGCGATGCTTGTAAAGGGAATGAATGAGACGCTGGATGCCGTTGTCGGGCCTATTGAAGAGGCAATGAGAGTTGCCAGGGAATATGCCAGTTGTAACCTGGCCACTTCCTTTGACTCCTCAGTGCTTGTAAAGGGTGAATTTGACGACTTTAAAGATTCACTTGATACAATCGGTGCTGATATCTCAAAAACAATAGTTGCTCTTATCAGTGAGGTCGATTCTTTATCAACGCATGCTGCAAATGCCCAGTTTGGAGTGGAGGATGTCAGCAGGGGTGCCAGGGAGATATCTCAGAATGCAGAGGAGAGTTCATTGAATGCCACAAAGGCTGAAGATGGCATTGAGCAGGTTCTGCATGCCATGTCTGATCTTACAATAATGGTCGGTGACATCTCTGCAAATGCCGATGCAGTTGCAAAGCTGAGCGAGGATGCAAATGTACTTGCAAAGAAAGGCACTGAATATGCCGGTGAAGCAGATAAGGGAATGGAGAGCATCACAAAGTCATCATCAGAAGTTGAGCATATAATTGGTGCGATAAGAAGCGAGATGGATCAGATAAGAAAGATCGTCAATATCATTACTGATCTGGCTAACCAGACAAACCTCCTTGCATTAAATGCCGCAATTGAAGCAGCACGAGCAGGTGATGCAGGCAGGGGATTTGCAGTTGTAGCATCTGAAGTAAAAGCACTTGCACAGGAATCAAGGATATCTGCGGAATCAATCGCAGACATGATCATGGGCCTTGAACGAAAGTCAGATGACGCAGCCCAGGCAATAGAGGCTGCGGGAAAAGCTGTTGTGGAAGGGAACAGTGCCTTGTCTGATACACTGAACGTCTTCAATGAGCTGATCAGTGCAGTGGATGATATCAATCAGAAGATGCTCAGCGTTGCAAAAGCAACAGAGCAGCAGGCAGCCTCATTTGAAGAGATAACTGCAAGCGTGAATGAGATGAGCACTCTTGTCAAGAGGACGGCAGATGATGCAACACAGTCTTCTGCAACCAGCGAGGAAGCTCTTGCAGTTGTGTCCCAGATTATCGAGATTATTAACCTGATAAATGGGGCAGTGAATAATATGAGAAAGGAGATGGAGATATTCAAATTAAGAGAGATCTCCTAACTTTTCCCTATTGACCAGATGAATTTTTTAATCTCTTCTGGTGATAAAACCTGGTCAACTTTTGTAAGACGCATTGCAGATTCAGGCATGCTTTTAATTATGCAGGTACCTGGGTTCTGGACAATTACATGTCCGCCCAGTCTCTTCAGATGTGAAATGCCCTGCGCTCCGTCCTGTCCCATGCCAGATAAAATTATCCCATAATAGGAATGTCTTGGTTCTCTTGTAAGGGACATCATGGTAACGTCAATAGAAGGGCGGACAAAGTTTACTTTTTCTGTCTTCTCCAGGAGAATTGTTTCATTGTTTTTCAGGACCAGGTGACTATCCCCTGGGGCAACATAGACTGTGCCTTGTTTTAAATTCTCGCCGCCTTTCGGAATAATTACATTCATTGAGGTAAGCTGTGATAACCTCTTTGTAAACCTTTGTGTGGTTGACTCAGGCATATGCTGCACAATGATAATTGCCACAGGAATGGTTGGGAGACCGTTAAATAATTCAAAAACTACCCTTGGGCCACCTGTTGAAGAACCGATTATTAAGATATTCATTGATTCTCAATCAAGCAGGGTCAGGTAGTCATCGACCAGCGCAATCAGTTTTTCTGGTTCAAAGGGCTTTGTAATATAATCAAACACATACTCTTTCAGATGGTCAAGAGTTGTGTCAGGGACATCTTTTGCGGTGAACATAGAGATGATCAGATCATGCATCTTGTCCCGTTTTACGATCTCCTGGATGGTCTCCCATCCATCAAGGCCAGGCATCATTATATCCATTAAGATCACCCCTTTAAATCCCTGATCAAGGTAACTCAGACATTCCTGTCCTGAATGCGCCAGGTAAACCGGAAACGGACTCTTTTTAAACAGAGACTGAACGGTAAACAGAATATCCTCATCATCATCTACGACCATGAGACCCAGTCCTGAAACTGATATTTCCGGATCATCTGATAAACTCATGAGAATGGATATTGTGACTCTGACTATATTATTCTGTCTTACAAAATGTCATGGAGTAATTAGGCTTAAAAAGGAGATGGATGCATATACTTGCAGGCAATCCTCTTTTATAAGATCCATGCAATTGGGTAAGATACAGATGAGTACCGAAAGCCCGTTTAAAAAATTTTACAAAAGAAAATATACAGCCGGGAGGAAAAAACCAGGTGATAAGAGATCGATACCCAAAATAGACGAGAATATACGCAAAAAAATTCAAGAAAAAATGTTGAAGATTCCTCCAGGACTGGAACTTGTAATTGAGAAATATATTGAGAACAAGACAGGAAAACAATTGGAATCACCAGGCACCCTGGAACGGATTAGGCAGGCTGTTCTTGTTCAAAAAGCCGGGTACTGGAATAAGAATCCACATGCAAAATATGAGAGAGGGTATGATGTTTTTGCATACCTTGCTTACCAGGCACCAGGTTATATCATTCAATTTCATCACATCATCCAGAAACTGGAGAAAACTGGCCTCCTTCCTGATAATATCAGGGTTCTTGATCTTGGATCAGGCCCGGGGGTTGTGCCTCTGGCTCTTACCTGGTTTTTTAAGGAGAGGAAAAAGGGTGCCCTGAAAATTGATGCTATTGAACGGTCTGAAGAGTTTATTGAGGCATTTAAATCTCTTGTTCCTGAATTTGCAAAGGGTTCTCCGGTAAATATTGAACATATCCACCATGCTGATATCATGACAGGTTACTCAATTAACCAGGATTTGTACAACCTGATCACTTGTCAGAATGTACTTGCCGAGCTATCAGATTATGACAACAGAGAAAAAACCGAAATTCTCATGAAATATTGCTCATCTTTAACAGAAGACGGGTTTTTAATACTGGTTGAGCCTGCAGAACTCAGGCATTCGACCAGCTTAAGGGTGCTTCAGAGGGAACTTGAAAGATCTGGTTTATATCTTGTTGGTCCATGCAGGTACATTCATGAAGGGGAATGTGTACCTGCCGGCTGCTGGTCCTTTGCTGAGCTGCCAGGGTTAAAACCTACCAGGCTTATGTTGTTACTGGCAGGAGAAGACGAGGGTTATCGGTTTTTGAATACTGATATCAAGTTCTCGTACAGCATTTTTTCAAAAAAACCAGAGGTCATGACCACCTCAAGGATAAATCGCACCGGCACCACCCCGTTCAGAGACCTGAAAGACAATATTGGTGAGTTTGTTAATGTCATCGGAACTAAGATGTCTCCTGATATAGGAACAAGGGAATTTTCGGTATTCTTGTTTTGTGATGGTTCAGGAGGATTGAAGGTCTACCTGGTCGCACCGAACTCTTTAAAAAATGATGAGATAAAAAAGTTAAAAATGTCAGATTATGGCGAACTTTTAAAAATATCAGGAGTCCGAGTCAGATGGAATAAAAAAAAAGAATTCAATAAACCTTATAGCCAGCTCAGGAACACAGGTCTCTGCAATACATAAATAGATAACCGGATAACAGTTAAATGATATTGTAATAGATAAGGATACACGGGTGTTCAATGTCTGATGAGGATCCCATAAAAATACTGCAGGTGCGCTTTGCTAAAGGGGAGATAACAGCAGAGCAGTATGAGCAGATGCTCTCTTTTCTTACCAGGGATATTTCATCATTTAAACAATCTGAAACAGAGAAAAAGGTAGAAATTCACGATTCTTCAGCCTCCCCAGCCGCCACTTCGGAAGGAGAAACAATAGATCCGGTTATAGAGACTGCTGATAAAGAAACAGATAAAGATGTAGATAAGGAAGTTGATAAGGAATCGAAGGCTGAAGAGAAAAATAAAGAAGGGATTGAAGAAGAATCTGGTGCCTGGTCAGAACCAGTTCTTACTGAACCTGAACGGACAACAGTAAAAGAGATTGCATCTGCCATCGCCGATGCCGAAGGGCCTGTATCTTCAGATGCGGAACCATTGCATGAGGAAGTAGCTGGGGCGACCTACAATGGCGAGGGTGAAGCTATTCATCCGGAAGAAGAGGAGTTTGCTTCCGGCACCGTTCTTGATACCCCCATTACAGACGAACAGATAGAATCTATTGAAATATCAGAAGAAATTCCTGAGGAACTGACAGAGAAAACCGAGACATCCGAGAGTTTTTTGTCTCAGGAAGATCTTGGAAATGTGTGCTATGTAACTGCTGTAAACCTTGTTCAGGCTGGCGAATTTGAAAAAGCATACCCGTTTATTGAGAAATCGCTTACGATTCAACCGGATTTAACTTTGTCCTGGTTATATAAAGGATTCATTCATCATAATCGTAAAGAATACGAAGAAGCAGTCTCATGTTTTGATAAAGTAATTGCCAAGGATCCCACACAAATCAGGGCCTGGCTTTTTAAAGGATACAGTCTTTTTCACCTGCACCAGGATGAAAAAGCTCTTGAATGCTTTAACAGGGTTATCAAGGAAGATAAAAAGCAGCTCCGCGCTTTAATTTACAAGGGTTACTGCCTGAGAAATCTGAGACTTTTCAGGGATGCGGTGAATGCTTTTGAAGCGGCAATTAATGTAAGTCCTAAAGATCTCAACTTAAGACTTAACAAAGGGATCTGTCTTTTCGAAGACAAACAATACTATGAGGCATTAAATGCTTTTGATAAGGTTTTAGAGCTTGATAAGAGAAACCTCTCTGCCTGGCTTTACAAAATACGATGCCTTATCAAGATGGACAGAATACAGGAAGCTTTTCAGAGCTCTGGAAAACTACTTGAGATTCAACCACGTGAAGTCAGTGTCTGGCTTGCAAGGGCTGATCTTCTCCTGAAGATGAAGAAGGTTGAAGAAGCCCTTGATGCTACAAAGAAAAGTCTTCTCCTTGATAAGTGGAACCCGGACACGTGGAACCTGAGGGGACTGTGTTTTTACCGGCTTGGGAAATTTGATGAGGCATTACAATGTTATGATAATGCTTTAAAAATTAACTCTAAGCACCTGGATGCAATGAAAAACCGTGCATTATGTCTTCATAAATTAAAACGGCATAGTGATGCCCTGGAGTATTATGACCATGCAATTGCTGGAAATCCAAATAATACCGAGGCATGGTTTAACAGGGGATTAATACTCCACAAGGCGAAAAACTTCGAAGAAGCACTTAATTCATATACAAAAGTAATAGAACTTGATAAATTTCACGCGAAAGCTTATTTTAATAAGGGTCTTATTCACCGGCAGATGGAACAGTATTTCGAAGCATTACAGGCATTTTCCCAAGCCACCAGTATCGAT